>NZ_DASVFL010000027.1:0-154970 GCF_036380075.1 Lentzea sp.
GTACCGCCTGTTCGTGGGCTTCCACTGGCTCAACGGCACCGCGAACGACGTCGACTCCGGCGGGTCGGACGGCTACAACTGGTCCTACTACGGCCTGCGCAAGCTCTCCGACTCCGCGAACAACGGCACGATCTTCGTGGCTCCGCAGGGCAACAACAACGGCTGGGCCAACCCCGGCGGCCAGGACCTGAAGTTCGTCGACGACCTCGTGGCGCTGCTCGACTCCAGCCTCTGCATCGACACGACCCAGCGCTTCGCCGGTGGCTGGAGCTACGGCGGCTCCATGTCCTACGCCGTGGCGTGTGCGCGTTCCACCGTCTTCCGGGCCGTGGTCGTCTACTCGGGCGCGCAGCTCAGCGGGTGTGACGGTGGCACGCAGCCGATCGGGTACCTGGGCATCCACGGCATCAGCGACAACGTCCTCGGCATCGGCCAGGGCCGTGCTCTGCGCGACACCTTCGTGCGCAACAACGGCTGCACCCCGCAGAACGCCCCCGAGCCCGCGGCCGGCAGCCGCCGGCACATCGTGACGACCTACAGCGGTTGCCGCGCGGGGTATCCCGTGGTCTGGGCCGCGTTCGACGGCGGGCACACGCCGAACCCGCTCGACTCCGGCGGCACCGGCTGGCAGACCTGGACCTCCGGTGAGGCGTGGAAGTTCCTCACCCAGTTCGCCGGCGGCACCGACCCGACGAGTACGACGACCACCACCACGACCACGACGACCACCACGAGCACGACGACGACGGTTCCCCCGCAGGGGCCGTGCCGGGTGAGCGCCACGATCAACGCGTGGGCCGAGGGCCTGACGTCGAACATCACGCTCACCAACACCGGCACGACGGCCGTGAACGGCTGGTCGCTGGCCTTCACCCTGCCCGGCGGGCAGACGATCACGGGCGGCTGGAACGCGAGCTACTCCCCCGCCTCCGGCCGCGTGACGGCCACGAACGCGTCCTACAACGGGCAGATCGCGCCCGGCGCGTCGGTCACGATCGGCTTCCAGGCGACGCACTCGGGCAACGCCGGCAAGCCGGACTCGTTCAGCCTCAACGGCTCCGCCTGCCAGGTCGTCTGACCGAAGTGGGGGGGGTGGCACCCCCTGAAACACGACGGGCCGGCTCCCCGAGTTCTGGGAGCCGGCCCGTCGCACGCGGTCAGCGTTGCAGCGTCAGGACACCGGGCCGGTACGGCAGGCGACCGTAGTCACCGCCCGAGCTCGGGTCGCGGCCCTGGTAGAGCAGCTGCAGGTTGCAGGGGTCGATGGTCTTGGTCTGGTCGGGGTTGCTGCGCACGATGTCGCCGTGGCTGATGTCGTTCGTCCACGTGGCACCGCTGTTGGCCTTGCCGGCGAACGGGTTGCTCTCGCTGGCGGCCTGCGGCGTCCAGGACCCGTTGAGGCTGCTGGAGGTGAACGAGCGGAAGTAGCGCCCGCCGCTGCCCATGGCCTCGACGATCATCAGGTACTGGTTCTGGCCCTGCACCTTGTAGACCTCGACGCCCTCGAACAGGTTCGCCTGGGTGTCGCTCATGATCGTCGTGTACGACGAGCCGAAGTTGCCCGGGAAGTTCCCGATCGGCATGCTCGCCCGGTAGATCTTCCCGTTGTCACCGGCGAAGAACAGGTACATGTTCTGGCTGTCGCCGATGAGCGTCTGGTCGATCGGGCCGGTGCCGGAGCCGGAGATGCTGCCCGTGAAGAGGGGCTGCGCCGCCGACCAGCCGTTGGCGTTGGTCGGGTCGTTCGACGTCCGGTAGCTGAAGGCGGTCGGGCCCCACTGGTAGGTCAGCACCCAGATGTTCTTGGGCGCGAAGTAGAACAGCGTGGGGGCGACCGTTCCCGAGCTCATGCCGTTCTGGCTGGCGGAGCCCATGTCCGACCAGTTGGTGAACGTCCCGAAGTTCATCGAGCCCCAGGTCGATCCCGTGTCGTGGGTCGTCGCGTAGACCAGGTGCTTGCCGTTGTACACGACGTGGGTGAAGTCCTTGAGCGACACCCAGCCCTGCTTCGGCTGCGCCAGCGGGCCGGTCGACGACCAGCGGTAGCTGGACGGCAGCTGGCACGTGCCGCCCGGCGGCGTGGTCGTCGTCGTGGTCGGGCCCGTGCCGCCACTGACGCGGACCAGCTGCCACTGCTGGTTGGCGCCGTTCCAGTCGCTGTACTGGACGACGTTGCCGCCGTCCGCGGTGGACGCGCCCTGGACCTCGACGGCCTTGCCGCTGTTGCGGTTCACCAGCCGCACGTACCCGCTGTCGGAGTCGGCGAGGCGGAACTGCTGGTTCGTGCCGTTCGAGTCGGACCACTGGACGATGCTGCCGCCGTCCGCCGTGGAGAAGTTGTAGACGTCGAGAACCTTGCCCGACAGCCGGGACTTCAGGCGGTAGTAGCCGCCGCCCGAGTCGACGAACTGCCACTGCTGCTGGTTGCCGTCGTTGCGCGCCCACTGGGTGATGCGCGCGCCGTCGTTCGTGGCGAGGTTGTAGACGTCCAGGGCCTTGCCGCTGTTGCGGTTCACCAGCACGTACCAGGCGGTCGTGTCGACGGTCGCCGCCGACACGGGTGCCGCGGTGAAAGCCGCCACCAGACCGCCGAGCAGGACGGCGACGGCGGCGGTGACTCCCGCCAGGCGACGTCCTCTGGCGCGGGGGACGGGGGTGGACGGGTGATGGCCTGATCCGGCCATGGGCGTGCTCCTCTTCGTCGAGGTGGGGAGAACGCGACCAGGACGTCCGGCCGACCGCTTGCGCCAGCGGTCGGTCGCGCGCTTGTGCCCGCACGGCGGTCACGTCGCGGAGAGGCGACTCCTGCGAACACGGTCGCGTCCACCAAACTGTGGAGGAGGAAACCCTTGCGGTCAAGGAGAGTCGAACGCGTTCGACACCGTCAGGAGCCGAGCAGGAACTCCGCCCAGACCGTCTTGCGGTCGCCGCGGTCGAGCACTCCCCAGCGGCTCGTCACGGCGTCCACGAGCGTCATGCCGCGGCCGCGGAACGACCCCAGCGAGGACACACCGGGAGTGGGCAGCGCCCGCGGGCTCCCGTCGTCCACCTCGACGCGGATGACCCGTCCCCCGGCGTCCTGCGCCACCCGGACGTCGCGCGGGCCGCACGCGTGGTCGTAGGCGTTGCTGACGAGCTCCGTGCACACCAGCAGGACGTCGTCGAGCAGGTCGTCGGGGTAGCCGCGGAACGTCGTCCGCAGCCACCGCCGGATGTGCACGAGCGGCGGCGACTCGTCCGGAAGCCCGGCACTGACGCCGTCGACCAGCTGCGACGGTTCTTCCCCACCTGACTGACACCCGGTCAAGGACTGCCCCAGTTGTTGTCGCCGAATCAACGACCGGTGGATACCCGCCTCCCGCTCCGGCAAACGGAGTAGGCGGGTGCCCACCGGTCCGGCACTCAGAACCCGCCGGGCAGCACCAGCACGGCCCAGGCCGCGACCGGGCCGAGCCCCACGATCACGCAGGTGTAGGAGATGACCTGGCGGTAGAAGCGGGTCCGGTCGACGCCGCGGGCGTTGGCGAGGACCAGCGCGCCGTTGGTGGAGAACGGCGAGACGTCGACGATCGTGGTGGAGATGGCCATGGCGGCGACGACGCCCACGACCGGCAGCGAGTCCGTGAGCAGCAGCGGGATCGCCATCGGGATGGTCGCGGTGAGGATGGCGGTCGACGAGGCGAACGCCGAGGTGACTCCGACGATGACGCACAGCACCAGCGCGACCAGCAGCGGCGCGCCCAGTCCCACCGCGCCGTGGGCGACCCAGTCGATCGTGCCGGAGTGCTCCAGCACGCCGACGTAGGTGACCATGCCCGCGACCAGCAGGATCGTCGGCCAGCTGATGCCCTCGACGGCCTTGCCGAGGTTCTCGCGGTCGAGCAGGGCCAGCACGGCGCCCGCGGCCAGCGCGAGGAACCCGATCTGGAGGTGGAACGCGAGGGCGCCGACCACGAGCACGACCAGCGCCGCGAGGGTGGCGCGCTGCCGCCACGTCACGACGGACGTCCGCGGCCTGGTCGCGACGGCGACCCCTCCACCGCTCGGCGCGGACGTGTCCGGTTCAGGCGTCCCGTCGTCGGGGTACTCGACGAAGCTCTCCTCGCCGCGGCGGCGCAGCATCACGTAGGTGCCGGCGGCCAGCAGCAGGTTGAAGCCCATGCTGGCGAAGAACAACGCTGCGTGGGAGATCGTCAGGCCGGACTTCGCCACGATGCCGTAGACGAGCGCGCCGGACACGGCCATAGGAGAGAACGCGCCGGCGTGGGCACCGCAGATCACCATCATGCCGATCATCAGCGGGCTGATGCGGTAGGTGAAGGCGAAGCTCATGCCGACCGGCACCAGCAGCGCGACGGCCGCCGGGGTGAAGGTGCCCAGCGCGGTGAGCGCGGCCGCGACGGCGAACAGCACCCACGGCACCAGGATCGCGCGGCCGCGCACGAGCCGGATCCCGCCCTGCACCAGCAGGTCGATGGTGCCGTTGAGCTTGGCGACGGAGAACAGGTAGGTGACTCCGACGACGGTGATGAACAGCGAGACCGGGAAGCCCTCGAAGATCTCCTTGTCCTCGAGGCCGAACACGAACGTGCCGACGAGGAACGAGGCGACCAGCGCGAGGATGCCGATGTTGATCGGCAGCACCGTGGCGACGACGAACATGGCGCCCAGGACCAGGATCGCGATTATCTGTGATGACATCATTGTCCTCTTGGGTCGTTCGGCCTGCCCCGACGGCTCCGTCCGGGCGGGACGGAGCGGATCAGGCGGCCGGCGCGGCGGCCGGTGTCGTGGTCGCGTTCTCGTCGTCGGGCAGGACGAGGGTCGCGTCGCCGATGCGGCGGGTGGTGCGGGTGACGCCGATCGCGAGCAGCCCGTCGCGGGTGCCCGAGCTCGTCGTGACGACTCCGGCCGGAGTGTCCAGGCGCAGCACCTCCTGCTCCCCGGCGGTGAACCGGGAGAGCACCGTACCCGGAGTCCGGGCCGCCGCGGTGAGCGCGACGCTGCCGGTGATCGCCAGCGCGGGGTGCGTCCGTCCCATCGACAGCATCCGCACGGTCACGTCGGACCGCCCGGGGTGACCCGCGCTGACGAGGGCGAGCTTGGGCGTCGCCCGCGCGGCGGAGGCCGGGTCGGCGGCGAGCCCCATGCGGACGGCCGCGGCGCGCCGGAGCCGGTCGAGCCTGCCCAGCAGGTCCTCCCGGGCGTCGAGCTCGGCCGGGGTGGCCTCGCCGTCGGCACCGACCTCGTCGGCCGCGACGAGCACCACGGGCGCCCCGGCGTCGAGCAGCGTCACCCGCACCCCGTCCACGACGTCGACGGCGTTGCCCGTGGGCAGCAGCGCCCCGGTCGTCCGCCCGGCGGGGTCGACGAACCACAGCCGCACGCCGAGTCCCGGCTGCGGCACGCCGGGGATGACGTCCACGCCCTCCTCGGTCACCCGGCCCGCGGGCGTCGGCACGTCGACGACGATCAGCTGGCCGGTGTTGGTGTTGTTGATGCGCACCGTGGTGACGTCACCGGTGGGCCGCACCCAGCCACGGCGCAGCGCGTAGGGCCCGACGACGGCCGAGCAGTTGCCGCAGTTGCTGGTCCAGTCGACCCGCCCGTCGCTGATGCCGATCTGGGCGAACGTGTACTCGACGTCGATGCCCGGCCGGTCGCCGCGGGCGAGCACCACGGCCTTGCTGGTGGTGGAGGTCGCGCCGCCGACGCCGTCGACCTGGCGCGGGTCGGGGCTGCCGTACAGCCGCAGCAGCACCTCGTCGACACCGCGGCCGGGCACCGCGAGCACGTCGCGCTCGAACACCCAGCACTTGCTGGTGCCACCGCGCATCCACGTCGCCGGTATCTCTCGCACAGCCACTCCTCCACGTCGGCGGGAACGACGGCAACCGTGACGCGCGGCGAGCATGAACACAATCGACAAGTTCTGAAGACCCGTGAAGTTTTGCTTCATGCTTGTGCGGGTGCTTTTGAGGTGTCTTTGCGGCACTCTGGGCATTGATCTGGCGTGAAAGGGTGAAGCTAAGCTGCACGCAAGTCACCGATGCGTGAACCGGACGTGTCGAAGTTTCTGGAACGAGGAGCCGCCGTGCTGGACGTCCGACGCCTGGCGCTGCTCGCCGCCGTGGTCGACACGGGTTCGATGACCGCCGCCGCCGAACAGCTCGGCTACACCCCGTCCGCCGTGTCGCAGCAGCTGCGCAGGCTGGAGGTAGAGGCCGGTCAGCCGCTGCTGCACCGGCAGGCCAGGGGCGTGCGCCCCACCGAGGCGGGAGCCCTCCTGGCGGGCCACGCGCGGCACGTCCTGCGCCGCCTCAGCGCCGCAGAGGCCGACCTCGCCGAACTGGCGGGCCTGCGCCGCGGCACGATCTCGGTGGGCGTGTTCCCGACCGTCGCGAGCGCCCTGCTCCCCCTGGTCGTGAGCCGCTTCCGCCGCCAGTACCCGGACCTGCGCCTGGACGTGCGCAGCACCCGGTTCGACGAGCTGGTCGAACTGCTCGAGAACGGAACCGTCGGCATCGCACTGCTGTGGGACTACGCCTGGAACCGCGTGGACGTGCCCGACATCTCCCTGACCCCGCTGCTCGACGACCCGACCGTGCTGGTCGTCGCCGCCGACCACCGCCTGGCCCGCAAGCGGTTCACGACCATGTCGGAGCTGGCCGACGAGGAGTGGATCGTCCGCGCCCACGACCACCCGGTCGCCGAGGTCCTGGAACGCAGCTGCCGCGCGGCCGGCTTCACCCCGAAGATCGCCTTCGAGGCCAACGACTACCAGGAGGCGCAGGCGATGGTGAGCGTCGGCCTGGGCGTCGCACTCGCCCCCAGAACCGCCGTGCGCAACCCGATCCCGGACGTCCGCGTCCTCGCCCTGGGCACGGACGTGCCAGCCCGCCGCATCCTGCTGGCGCACCGGCAGGACCGGTTGCGCGCGCCGGCCGAGCTGGCCATGCACCAGCTGCTGGTGGACGTGGCCCGCGAGTACCAGACGAAGGCCTGACGGCAGCGGACCCCCGGCTCAAGCCCCCGCCGGCAACCCCTTCACCAGCTCGCCGATCGCGTCCGGCCCGGTCCGGCAGCACCCGCCCACCAGCCGGGCCCCGCCACCGACCCACTCCCCCGGCAACGCCGCGAACCCACCCCCGTCGCCGGTCCAGCCCCGTGCCCCCGCGTCCCACGTCTCCCCGCTGTTCGGGTACACCACCACCGGCAACCCGGTCACCCGGCGAGCCGCGGCCACCGCGCCCGCCACGTCCTGCGGCGCACAGCAGTTCACGCCGACGGCGACCACCTCGTCCACACCGGACACGACGGCGAACGCCTCCTCCAGGGGCTGCCCGGCGCAGGTCCGGTCACCGCGGACGCTGTACGACAGCCACATCGGCACGCCGCTGCCGCGCACCACGTCCACCACCGCCGACGCCTCGTCGGAGTCCGGGATCGTCTCGACGGCGAGCACGTCGGGTCCGGCGGAGCAGAGCGCCTCGACGCGCGGACCGTGGAACGCCACCAGCTCGCGGTGGGACAGGCCGTAGCGGCCGCGGTACTCGGAGCCGTCCGCCAGCACCGCGCCGTAGGGGCCGACCGACGCCGCCACCCAGCGCTGTCCGTCCACTTCGGACGCGGCGGAACGCGCGAGCTCCACGGACGAGCGCAGCAACCGGACCGTGTCGTCGTGGCCGATGCCGCGGCGCGCGAAGCCCTCGAAGCTCGCCTGGTAGCTTGCGGTGATGGCGACCTCGGCGCCCGCGCGGTAGAAGGCGAGGTGCGCGGCGCGCAGAGCTTCCGGGTCGGACAGCAGGAGCCTGGCCGACCACAGCGGGTCGGACAGGTCGTGGCCCGCCTGCTCCAGGGCCGTGGACAGGCCGCCGTCCAGGACGACGACCCGGGACGCGAGTGCTTCCGCCAGTTCCATTCCGCCGAGTGTACGAAGCGGAGGAGTGCGCGACGGCCGCTCCGCCGATCGGGTCGCGCACTCCTCCAGGACGATCTCCGTGACACGGGGTCGCACGCGCGCGCCGCGTTTTCGCGCGTGCGAATGCCCCGGTGACCGCCCGTCGGGGTCCGCCCGCGCGACGAGCGCGGGCGGTGCCGGTCAGCCGGTGGCGCTGCGGTGGGTGACCGGGTCCGGGGTGCTGGCCCGCCGGGACAGGCGGGGCGGCAGCAACAGCAGCGGTGGGGGCTGCTTGCCCTCCAGCTTCGCCACCAGCAGGTCGACGGCGTGTCTGCCGAGCTCCTCCGCCGGCAGGCGCACCGAGGTGAGCAGCGGTGACGACTGCTCGGCCAGCTCGTCCGGGCAGATCGCGACCACGGCCACGTCACCGGGGACCGACCGGCCGGCCGCGCGCAGGCAGGTGGTGATCCAGCCGAGTGCCGCCTCGTTGTGCACGACCAGCGCCGTCATCGACGGGTGGGCGCGGATCAGGGCCTTCGTCGCCCTGAGCACCGAGTCGTGGTCGCCCTCGACGGACAACGCCGTCGCGGCCACTCCCCTGCGCATCGCCGCCGCGCTGAAGCCGTTCATCGTGCGGTGGGCGAACCCCGTGCTGCGCCGGTAGACCGCGCTCGGCGCGCCGAGGAAGCCGATGGAGCGGTGCCCCAGGTCCGCGAGGTGGTCGACGCACTTCGCGCCCGCCGCCTCGAAGTCGAGGTCCACGCACGTGAGCCCGCGCGCCGCCGCCGGGTGTCCGATGAGGACGGACGGCTTGGACAGCTGCCGCAGCAACGGCACCCGCTCGTCGTCCATCTCCACGTCCATCACGAGGAACCCGTCGACCTGCGCGCTGTTCGCCGCCCTGCGCAGTCCCGCCGCTCCGTCGTCCGCCGTCATCAGCAACAGGTCCATGTCGTACCTGCGCGCTGTCGTCACCGCCGCCGTGACGAAGCGCATCACCGCGGGCAGGTGCGTGCCCGCGCGCAGCGGGAGCACCAGGCCGATGACGTTGGTCCTGCTGGACGACAACGCCCGGTCGGTGACGTGCGGCTGGTAGCCCAGCTGCCTGATGCTCTCCCGGACCCTCGACTTCGTGTCCGCGGAGATCGTTCTCTTGCCGGTGAGGACGTAGGAGACCGTGCTGGGGGCTACCCCGGCGTGTCGTGCGACGTCCGCGATGGTGACCACACAGCCTCCTCTCGCCACTACACCCGGTGAGCGTGTCGACACCATAAGGAGCACCTTCTGATGACATCAAGAGTTATGTGCGCGTTAACATTGCGCCAACAAGGTGGTCCAGACGAATCCGCCACCGTCTGGGAACTTGCCCGACTCAAGATCAACGCGGACAGGAAGAGCGAGCCCACGCGGCGCGGCCTCGATTCAGAGGCCGGCCGCATGGGCACGCTCACATCACCTCAGGTCACAGCGCCGGGTAGGCGTTGCGCATGAGCTCCTGGAACTGCGACGAGAACCACTTGCCCGACAGCGGGGCGTTCGGCAGCGCACCCGACAGGTTGTTGCCGTTGCGCACGTTGCCGGTGTAGGTCGGGTCGCACATCTTGTCCGCGCCCTTGCCCTCGTTGTTCGGGATCTCCTCGCTGGCGCCGTCGGACTCACCCGGCGGCTTCACCCACACGTAGGCGTCGATGCCCGACTCCGGAGCCACCTTCGGCCGCTCGCCGAGACCGGCACCGGACTGGTTGCACCAGTTGCCGAGGTGGATGCGGCGGTCGAGCTTGCCGCCGTTGACGTAGGCGTCGACGGTCGTCGTCGGGCCGGGGCCCGTCGGACGGGCGCTGCCGCCCCAGCCGTTGCGGCTGGTGTCGATCAGCATGCCGACGTTGGCGTCGAAGCCGGCCTGCACGGCCCGCTGCCGGAACGCCTGCGCGTAGGACAGCTCGTCGACGTACCGGTTCCAGTCCACCCACTTCGACTGGCGGACCGAGGTGCCGTTCACCGAGTCCTCGATCTTGAAGTACGGCTCCTTCAGGGCGCCGTAGTTCGCGGTGTTGGCGATGAAGCCCTGCACGTTCGCCTTGGTGCTGCCGGAGGCGTTCGCGGCCTGGAACAGCAGCTCGGCCGTCGGGCCGAAGTTGTCGTCCCAGCCGATCCAGCCGTGGTGGCCGATGTCCAGGTAGTTGTAGGTGTTGGACACCGCACCCAGCTTCGCGAGCGCGTAGCCGACACCGGTGATGTAGTTGCCGTTCGACTTCATCGTGTCGCACGCCGGCACCGCGGTCGGCCGCGGCGAGACGTTGGTGATGAGGTTCGGCAGCGAGTCGATCTCGACCGTGGTGACGATCCGCAGGTCCTTGTACGCGGGCCTGGCCAGGATCGACGCGATCGGGTCGATGTACTCGGTCTTGTAGCGACCGATCTCGTCGGCCTTGAGCTCACCGTTCGACGCGAGCGCCGAGCAGTCGCGACCGGGCAGGTTGTAGATCACCAGCTGGATGACGAGTGGTGAGCCCGCCGCCTGGCGCACCGCCTCGTCCAGGTGTCCGACCAGGCCGCGGGAGTCCACGGTGCCGGTGATCGCCGCGATGCGGTCGAGCCACACGGCGGTGGGCTGGTTCGCGATCCGGCTGCCGCCGGGCTCCGCGGCGGCCTTGGCCGACCAGTCCGGGTTCACGTACTGCTTCGCGCCGACGTACGGGTTGTCCACCCGGCCGGGGCCGTTGCCACCGGACGTCGTCGTGGTCGTCGTCGTGGTGGTCGTGGTGGTCGTGCTCGTCGGCACCGTGCCGGTGCAGGCCGTGCCGTTCAGGGTGAACGTCGACGGGTTGGCGTCACCGCTGGCCGCGTTGCTGCCGTTGAAGCCGAGTTCGATGGACGCGCCGGTGCCGAGGTTCGAGTTCCACGACAGGCTCGTCGCGGTGACGTCCTTGCCGGACTGCGACCAGGTCGCGTTCCAGCCCTGCGCCACGCGCTGGCTTCCGGGGAACGAGAACTTCAGCGTCCAGCCGCCCGACACGGCGTCACCGAGGTTGGTGACCTTCACCGAGGCGCCGAAACCTCCGCCGCCCCAGTTGTTCGCCGTGTAGTCGACACGGCATCCGGGTGCGGCGCCCGCGGGTGCGCTCATCGCCACCCCGAACGTCGCCACAGCGGTGGCGACCACGACTCCCGCCGCGGCCCACCGCCTCTGTCCGTTGAGCTTCATTGCTCCGGATCTCCTGTCTGTCAGTGGTGCTTTATTTCCACGAGCGAACACGCGGTGGGCGTGCACTCGAGTCTCTTGAGGCCGAGGTGCTCCATGCCGATCGAGCCGGTGAGGGCGAAGCCGTCCCCGAAGGCGAGGTCCGGGTCGCCTCGGACCTCGCCGTTCGCGAGCGCCGTCCGCCAGGCCTGTTCGATGCCCGGCCGCAGGACCAGCAGTCCCAGCCGTCCGTACGGCTGCTTGACGCAGGTCCCCCACTCCGCGATGAACGGCGCGTAGACCTTCGACCGCACCGGACCGGCGAAGTCCGTGAAGTCGTCGCCACGCCGGACGCTCGTGCACTCGTCGGTGAGCTCGTTGAGCCAGGCGGCCACGCCGTCGACTCCCCGGCTCAGGTCCGGGGTGGGTTCGGCGCGTCCGACGAGGAGGACGAACGCGACCGAACCCACCACCAGGAGGGCGAGCAGCACCCTCATCACCGGATGGCGCACGCGGATCCGTTGAGCGTGAACGACGTCGGATCCGTCGGGGTGGACGTCGTGCTCGCGTTGAACCCGAACGTCGCCGTGGCGCCGGGTGCGAGATCCGCGTTGTACGACGCGCCCTTCGCGGTGGCCTGCCCGCTCGCGACGGTGATCGTCGACGACCAGGCCTGCGTCAGCTGCTGCCCGGACGGGAACGCCCAGCTGAGCGCCCACCCGCTGACGGCGGAGGTGCCGCCGTTGGTCACCGAGACGTTGGCCGTGAAGCCGCCGTTCCAGGTGCTCGCCCGCGAGTACGCCACCGTGCAGGAGCCCGTCGGGGTCCCACCACCGGTCGACGTCCTCACCGTGACGCCCGAGGACGCCGGCGAGGCGTTGCCCGCGGAGTCCGTCGCCACCACGGTGAACGAGTACTGCGTGTCCGCGCTCAGCCCGGTCACCGTCGCCGAGTTCGTCGACGACGTGGCGACCACCTGGCCACCGCTGTAGACGCGGTACGACGCCACACCCACGTTGTCCGTCGCGGCACTCCAGTCGAGCTTCACCGAGCTGCTGGTGACGCCCGAGGCGACCGGGGTGCCGGGAGCGGACGGCGCGGTGGTGTCGGGCGTGCCCGTGCCACCGCCGAACGTGACGTCCGAACAGCTGTAGAACGCCTCAGGACTGTCCGACCGCTGCCACAGCGAGTAGATGATGTGGCGGCCGGACTTGTTGGGGAGCTTGGCCTGCCACGCGTACTCGCCGTTCGCCAGCGGCGGGTTCGTCACCTTGTCGAACGGCGCCGACTCGAGGTCGGACCACTTGAGCGGCTTCGTCACGTCGAAGCCGTCCTTGGTGACGTACTGCTCCCACGTGCCGGGGTGCGGTGCCCACGCGTTGTACCGGAAGGTGACCGTGCTGTTCGCCTGCACCTGCGTCACGGGCCAGTCGGCGCGCGCGAGGTTGTAGGCGGAGTACTTCGTGGTGGGACCGCAGAGGTTGCCGTCCGGGATGATGTCCCGGTGGCGCCCGGCGGCGTTGCTGATCAGGTTGCCGAACCAGTCCCACAGCGGTTGCTTCCCGCCCTGGGCCACGGCCGCCTGGCACGCCGGGTTGGTGGGCTGGATGTCACCGCCGCCGCTGCCGGCGCGGCCGTCCTCGTAGCAGAGGTAGGTGCGGCTGCCGGGCCAGACCATCGACCCGTGCGCGACCGCCGTTCCGCCGGTCTGCACGAGCACCGCGCCGACCGTGGCAGCCACGGCCAAGAGCGCCAGTCGTTTCCTCATCTCGGGACTCCTCACCCGTAGAGCTCTGCGTGCAGCGAGAACGCTGTGGCGATCTCGGTCTGCGCCCAGAAGCGGTGGTAGGTGAACGTCGGCGCCGGACCACCGTCCAGGTAGGCCTGGACCTTGGGCCACTGCGGGTCGTTGCGGAACATCGACCGCATCGACAGGAAGGACGAGCCCTGCGCGATCGTGTCGCCGTTGGGCATCTTCCCGGTCCAGCCCGGCGGGACGTACGGGCCTTCCAGCGTGCTGGTGTTGTAGACGTCGTCGAACCGGTTGTAGTCGGTCCGCGTCTCCGGCGTCGCGATGCCGAGGCTGTCCTGGTGCTGGAGCAGCCCGGTCAGCAGCGCCTCACCCGTGGTCTTGGCCGCGGCGTTGCCCGACTTCGCCGCGTAGTTCAGCAGCACCTTGGCGTAGGACGCGGCCACACCGACGTCCTGGTTGTGGTTGAGCACCCGCACCCGCAGGTTCGCGTTCGAACCGGGGTTCGTGGCGTTCCACGAGTCCGGGGCGCCCGACCACTCCAGGTCCGCGGGGATCTGGAAGTTCGTGCCGGTCGTGGTGTTCGCGATCGCCCACGGCACCCACTTGTCGAGGATTTTCTTGGCGCGCGCGTCACCGGTCAGCCGGTACAGCGCCGCCGTGCGCTCGATCCCCCACACCTGGAAGCCGAACCACCGGTTGCTCGGCGGGTCGCGCCACACCGGGTGGGCGTCGTAGTACATGCCGTAGAACGTCGGCGTGCCCGCGGGAGGCGAGGCGTACTGGCCCTCCCAGCTGTTCGTCACACCGCCGGCGAGACCGCCGTCGGCCGACTGCAGCCACTGCAGCATCTCGAGCTGCCGGTCGAGCGACGTCGCCCAGTCCTGCTGCCCGGTGGCGGACAACGGCTTGAGCGCGGGCACGTTCGACAGCGCGTACGCCGCCAGCGGGTTCTGGTAGCCCTGGTGCGAGGCACCGTCACCGATGCGCCACGCCCAGCCGGCGGACGTGTCGGTCGCACCGCCCCACGCGTAGTACCAGGACATCAGGTAGTGCGCGCTGTTCTTGCCGGTCGCACCGGGGCACGTCGTCGGGCTCGTGCAGTTGCCGATGCGCTTGAAGTACTTGTCGAACATGGCGTACCGCAGGTAGTCGCCCATCTTCGCGGACTTGCCGATCTCCGCGGAGATGTCGCCGGCCTTGCCCTGCGCCGTCGCCCACTGCTGGGCCAGCAGCGCCACCTGCACCACGCGGGCGTCCGCGTCCGGCGCGTTGGTGTACTTCCACTGCTTGGCGTAGGACGAGTCCTTGGTGAAGAGGTCGAGGAACCCGTTGGGGCCACCGTGCTTGAACGTGTCGCACGAGGGCTGCGGGATCGTCTCCCACACCGACTCCGACGAGCCGCGCTGGTAGGTGTTGATGTACGCGGGCGCCGTCGTGCCGTCACCGCACCGGCCGAAGCCGTAGGTGTTGTCGACGTCGATGAGCCAGTGCATGCCGTAGACGTCCGAGTTGCCGTACGCGGACTTCAGCTCCGCCGCGATCGGGTCCGACCCGACCGGCGCGGTGCTGCTGAGCACGGACGGGTACTGGTCCATCCGCGGGTGCTCGGGCGCGTAGGTCGCCGGCTTCGACGGGTCGTACTTGTCGTTGGTCGGCTGGTCGGCCTTCGCGGGGATGATGTACTTCTCCATCGACGCGAACGCGGACTTGAACGGCGCCCAGTCACCGGTGACGCGGCCGTAGCTCGCCTCCAGCCACAGGTAGTAGCTGTAGGCCTCGGACGTCGTCTGGTGCCCGTGGTCCGGTGCCTCCACCATCAGCGTCTCGACCGAGTGGTACGGCACGAGCAAGTCGCCGAACTTGCGGAAGTAGCCGCTCGCCGGGTCCTTGATCTTGTTGTACTGGTCGAGGAACGCCTTGTTGAAGTCCGAGGTGTTCGGGTCGATCTCCTTGGCCGTCACGGTCGCCGGGCTGTACCCGGTGGCCGAGGCCGTGAAGGTCGCGGTCCCGAGCTCCCCGCCGTTGTTCGCCGACGTCACCGTCACCGTCTGCTTGGCGGTGCCGGAGAACGTGAGCGTCGCCGGGCTCGCCGTCAGGTCGGTGCTGCCGCTGCGGGCGATCGTGACCGTGACCGGCTGGCTCGGTGCCGTCGCCAGCGAGACGTCGAACGTCGCCGTCCCGCCCTGCTTCACCGAGACCGTGCTCGGCGACGCCAGGACCGCCGGTCCGGACAGGACCTTGACCGTCGCCGGTGCCGACGTCGTGACGGCGCCGCGGTTGTCCGTGGCCCGTGCCGTGATCACGTGGTCACCGGCCGGGGCCGAGGTCCACGTCCCGGTGTACGGCGAGCTCGTGTCGGTCGCGACCAGCGTGTCGCCGGCGTAGAAGTCGACCTTCGCCACCGTGCCGTCGCTGTCCTGCGCGGTCGCGGCCAGCGGGATCGACGCGGGCAGCGTGTAGCTGCTGCCGCTCGTGGGAGCCGTCAGGGCCACGGAGGGCGCCTGGTTCGGTCCCGTGCAGGACACGCCGTTCACGGCGAAGTCCGTCGGTGCCCGGTTCGCGGAGCTCTTGCTGCCGTTGAACCCGACCTCCGCCGTGCCGCCCGAGGGCAGGTTCCTCGCCCAGTCGGGGTTGGTCACGGTCACCACGGCGCCGCTCTGCGCGAACGTGCCGTTCCAGCCCTGGGTGACGCGTTGCCCGTCCGCGAACGTCCAGGTGAGTTTCCAGCCGTTCAACGCGTCGCCGTCGTTCCGGATCGACACCGCTGCGCCGAATCCGTTGTTCCACTCGTTGGTGACTTTGTAGGTGACGGTGCAGGCCACCGCGGCCGGTGCCGCGACGGCGGGTACCCCGCCGGTCAGCACCACCGCCGTGACCGCCAACGCCACTGTTCGTCGAGTCATGCCGCCGCCCTCTCGACAACTGGGAGCGCTCCCAGAGTTCACGGCACTGTAACGTGGACCACAGGAGCCGATTTCTCCCCGGTGTAGCGCGATGTGGTCTGGAAGGCGCTTTCCACTCGCCCGCTCAGGCCAACGGCGGTTCGTCTTCCGGTTCCTCTTACTGCTCTCTTCGAGTGGAATTCTGGGAGCGGTCCCAGAAGAGGACGGGGGCGCCCGCGCCACTGCGGGCGCCCCCTGGCCCGATCAGCCGCGACCGGCTCCCGCACCGGCCGTGACCACGCTTTTCACCGTGCTCGCACTGTCGAGCGGGTACGAGTAGGGAAGGCTCTTCACCGAACCGCCCTGGTCACCCGTTCCCGAGTTGACGAAGTGGTTGTTGCGAGCCACGAGCGACCCACCGGGTGAACTGCCCTCGCCGCGGTGGAACGGGTCCCCGGTGTTCTCGAAGTAGTTGCCCTCGACCAGGACCCCGGCCTCGACGGTCGACGCGACGCCGTACGAGGTCACACCGCCGTAATAGTTGTTGTAGACGTGCACCGGGTTGCCGAACCGCACGCGCGGGTGGCGCTGCTGCGTCCCGTCGAACCAGTTGTGGTGGTAGGTGACCCGGAGCTTGCCGCGGTCCTCCGACCCGTTGTCGTCGCTGTGACCCAGGAGCATCGTCTTGTTGTGGCTGGAGAACTTGTTCCAGGACACCGTGACGTAGTCCGAGGCCCGCTTGACGTCGACCGCGCCGTCGTAGCCGTTGGAGAAGCTGTTGTGGTCGATCCACACGCGGGTCGAGTACTGCACGTTGATCGCGTCGTCACCCCAGTTGCGGAAGTTGAGGTTGCGCACGATCACGTTGGAGGCGTTCGCGATGTTCAGACCCTGACCGGTGATCGCCGAGCCGGACCCGACGCCCTCGATGGTCTTGTTCGAGGCGACCTTCGTCATGCTCGGCAGCGAGATCGTGCCGGAGACCCGGATCACCGCCGCGCTCGACGACTTGGCGGCGTCGACGAACGCGGACGCGGTGGTGACGGTGATCGGCGAGGCGCTGCCGCCACCGGTCGTGCCACCTCCCTGAGTGGCCCAGCCGACCAGCCCGAACGGTGCCGCGGTCGCCTGGGGAACTGCCACCGCGCCCAGTGCCAGCGCGGCGGCGAAAATCAGTGCTGTGCGTTGTGGAATCATTTACTCGCTCCCGATAGGTGAGCGGCGGTACATCCCACGAAACCAGCATGAAACGCGACGGTCAACCGGTTCGAAGATATTCGAGTCGAACGATCGAAATGCTTCCTCAATGAATTCGCGCACTTCTCGAGGGCAGTGCGCATCGCCCATTCAGGAGTCCAACGACCCGTTCACCAGCGGAAATACCCAGACCGGCAGCCGGAGCATTTCTCACCACAATTCAAGAGTGTGAACTCCGATGTGCTCGGAGTTCCAATCGTCACCGATACCGGGCGTCACCGGCAGCACCACGTTCCCGTTCTGGTCGAGCGGGTCGGCGATGGCGTTGCGGTGCGGAGGGACCCGGTCGAAGTCGACGTGCGGGTGCAGCAGGCCCCGTTCGTACCACCGGCCCGCGTCGGTCGCGCCGAGCACGGTGAGGCTGGCCGATCCGTTGCCGTGGATCTCGCAGTCCAGGTTGAACGCCTCGGCCAGGTGCACGGTCTTGAGCACCGGGGTGATGCCGCCGCTGCCGGCCGGGCCGACGCGCAGGATGTCGCACGCCCCGGCGGTGACCCACTCGGCGCGGGTGTGGTGCTTGCCCCACGCCACCTCCGGGCCGATCACCGGGATCTCCAGCTGCTCCGCGAGCCACCGGTAGGAGCTGACCGAGGCCTCCTCCATCGGTTCCTCGAACCAGTAGAAGTCCAGCTCCTGCAACGCCCTGCCGAGCCGCAACGCCTCGGTCCGTGAGTACCAGTGGCTCGCGTCGAGCATCAGCGCGACGTCCGGCCCGACCGCCTCCCGCACGGCCCGGCACGCCTCGACGTCGCGGGAGACGCTGGGCGCGCCGGGCACCGGGGGCATCCAGGTGTGCAGCTTGATGGCCCGGTAACCCACCGACACGAGGTGCTTCGCGAAGTCCGCGTAGTCGCCCGGCGTCGCGAGGCCGTCCGTGTCGCCGCACATCGTGCTGGCGTAGGCCGGGACCCGGTCGCGGGCACCGCCGGCGAGCTTCCACGCCGGTAGCTCCACCCTGCGCGCCACCAGGTCCCACAGCGCCGTGTCGACGAACCCGAGGGCGCGGTCGGTGAACCCGCCGTGCGAGCCGCGCTGCCGTCGTGCCAGCAGCCGCCAGAGCCGTTCCCGGTCCCACGGGTCCTGGCCGAGCAGCACCGGCCGGACGTGCCGGTCCAGCACCGCGGGACGGAGCTGGTCGGGCTGGACCGCGCAGTAGCCGGTGACGCCGTCGGTGTCGGTGACCTCCAGCAGCGCCTCGGTGACCTCGTGCTCGGGCGACGGGTGCCGGTGGCCCTCCGCGTCGACCGAGGTGCACGCCGTCGTCGTGAACGTGCGCACCGCGACCCGTTCGATCACTTCCGCTTCTCCCAGTCCTGCTGGGCGGTCGTGAGCTTGGCCGCGAGCTGGTCGAGGAACTGCTGCGCCGACATCTGCCCGAGCAGCACCTTCTGGTAGAGCGGTTCGGTGTCGGTCTTGGTGATCGAGGAGTACTCGGGCAGGTAGACCGGTGCCGGGACGAGCACGGTCGCCGGGTCCTCCAGCACGCCGAGCGCCATCTTCACGGCCGGGTTCCTCTGGATCCACTCGGCGCCGCGCACGTCGGTGTTCGCGGGGATCTGGCCGACCTTCTCGTTCCAGTACCCGTTGCTCTCCGCGGAGACGAGGAAGTCGACGAACTTCCAGGCGGCGTCCCGGTTCTTGCCGCCCTTGAAGACCGCGAAGCCGTCGGTCGGGTTCGGCACCACGGTCCGCTTGCCCGACGGGCCCTTCGGCAACGGCATGGCGCTGACCTTCTCCGGCCCCAGCGCCTTCATGACGTCGCCGGTCGAGCCGAGGTTGTGGTGCATCATCGCCACCGTGCCGCCGGTGAACTGGGCGACCATCTGCGTGTAGTTGTTGTTGACGTCCGCCTCGGGCGTGGCCTTCTTGTACAGCTCGGCGACCTTGCGCACGAGCTCGGCGTTGCGCGGGTCGGACACCGTGCTCTTGCCGCCGTCGTAGAACTTCTCGACGCCGGAGTAGGAGTAGGCCTCGGACAGCAGCTGGAAGATCGAGCCAGCGCCGCCGCGAATGGTGAAGCCGTACCTGTTGTCCGCGGGCTTCGTGAGCGTCGCGGCCGCCTTGGTGAGGTCGTCCCAGGTGGACGGTTCGGGAATCCTGTTCTCCTCGAACCAGTCCGCGCGGTACCAGACCACGTCGAGGTTGCCGGAGGCGGGTACGGCGTAGAGCTTGCCGTCGGGTGAGGTCTGCCGCACGGTCTCCAGCAGTCCGGGGATGAGCTTGCCCTTGAGCGGACCGCTCTCCAGCCGTTCGTCGGCCGGTTCCAGCGCGTCCTGCCCGACGAGGTGCGCGAGGTAGGACGTCGTGACGCCGCCGACGTCCGGTGTGGACCCGCCGGCGATGGCCGTGTCGTACTTCTGCTGCACGGACGCGCTGGGGATGCCGACGTACTCGACCTTCACGTCCGGGTTCGCCGCCTCGAACCGCTTGATCAGCTCCTGGTAGATCGGGGTGCGGCCGGGGCCGCCGTTGTTGTCCCAGAACGTGATCGTCGTCGGGCCGCCCTGCGCGGCCGAACAGCCGCCCACCACCAGTGCGAGCGCGACCAGCAGTCGTTTCATCTCACTCCTCATCCCTTGACGGCTCCGGCGCTCAGTCCCTGCACCAGGAACCGCTGCACCACGGCGAAAACCAGCACGACCGGCACGGCGGCGACGACACCGCCCGCCGCGAGCGCCCCGAAGTCGGTGTTGAACTCGCCCAGCGCGTAGCTCAGCCCGACCGGCAGCGTGAACTTGTCCTGCCTGCTCGCGAACATCAGCGCGAACAGGAAGTTGTTCCAGGCGCCGATGAACGCGAACGACCCGACCGCGACCAGTGCCGGGCGCAGCTGCGGCAACGTGACCGCGAAGAACGCCCGCAGCCGCGAGCACCCGTCGACCATGGCGGCCTCCTCGAGCTCCACCGGCACGTTGCGCACGAACCCGCTCATCAGGATCAGCGCCAGCGGCAGCTGGAACGCCGTGTCCGCGACCACCAGGCCGGTGAGGCTGTTCAGCAGGCCGGCGGACTTGAAGATCACGAACAGCGGGATCAGCAGCATCGCGCCGGGGATGAACTGAGTGCACAGCAACGCGAGCAGGAACAGCCGCTGCCCGCGGAAGCGGAAGCGCGCCAGCGCGTAGCCGCCCATCAGCGCGAACACCGTGACGACCACGAGCGTGCCGAGCGCGATGATCAGGCTGTTGGAGAAGAAGAGCCCGAACCCGATGCCGTTCCACACGGTGTCGAAGTGCTCGAACGTGACCGGCCACGGCACGAGCGCGGTCTCCCCCGCCGGCCGGAACGCGAAGACGAGCATCCAGTAGAACGGGATGAGCGTGAACAACAGGTAGAGCACGAGCGGCAGGTGCAGCCGGAGGAACCGGCCGGGGTCGCGGTGCTTGCGGCGCCTCGGCGGTGTCGCCGGTGGTTCGACGGGGGTCCGCGGCCGGACGAGGGTCTGGGTCATGCCCGGCTCCCGAACTTGGACAGCCTCAGGTAGAGGATCGAGAAGAACAGCAGGATCACGAAACCGGCCGTCGTGAGCGCCGAGCCGTAGCCGAAGTCGTGCGAGTCGACGGCCTTGCGCGCCACGTAGAGCGGCAGCGTGGTGGTCTGGTTCGCCGGTCCGCCACCGGTGAGGGTGTAGATGAGGTCGACGTTGTTGAACTCCCACACCGCCCTGAGCAACGTCGACAGCACGATCGCGTCGCGCAGGTGCGGGAGCGTCACGCTCACGAACCGCCGCCACCGCCCCGCGCCGTCGACGCTCGCGGCCTCGTACAGGTCGTTCGGGATCGTCTGCAGGTCGGCGAGCAGGAGGATCGCGAAGAACGGCACCCCGCGCCACAGCTCGGTGACGACGGTCGCGGGGAACACCGTGGCCGGGTCGCCGAGCACCGACGTGCCGGGGTCGCCGATCCCCCACTGCGCGAGCTGCTGGAAGACGCCCGTCGACGGGTTGTAGAGCAGGATCCATATTCCGGTCGTCAGCACCCCGGAGACCGCCCACGGCGAGAACACCAGCGAGCGGGCCACCGAGCGGCCGACGAACGTCTCGTTGACGATCAGAGCGAGGACGAGTCCCAGCACCAGCTGCAGCCCGACCTCGACGAGGACCCACTTGGCGCTGAACGCGAGGCTCTGCCAGAACAGCTCGTCCTCGAACAGCATCCGCCGGAAGTTCTCCAGGCCGATGAAGCCGTTCTTCCACGGCTGCGTCACGGTGTGCTGGCGGAGGCTGAACCAGCCGACGCTCGCGATCGGGTAGACGAGGAAGACCGCCATGAGCACGAGCGTCGGGGCGATCAGGGCGTACGGCGCCCAGGTGCGGGTCCTCACGCGGGGTTCCACCCGCTCAGGTAGGCGTCCCTGGTGTGCTGCCGCGCCTGCGCGTCGGTGAGCTGCGGCCGGTCGGCGCCGGTTCCCGCGCCCGGTCCGGTGTTGCGGTACTCCGCGAACCTCGCCTCACGCCAGGGGAACCCCGACATGTCGGTCCACGGCTGCGCCTTGACCGCGGCGGGCAGCTCGGTGTCGCGGATGACGACCTGCGCGATCGCGTCCGGGTCACCGCTCGGGTGCCAGGGCCTGCCGAGGAAGTAGGTCCCGGCCTGCGCGTCGCTGCGGATCGTCGAGTTGACGATGAGGAACCCGTACGGGTTGTCCCTGCGGGTGCTCGCGGCGGTGACGTAGCCGTTGGGGTTCTGGCCGCGGTTCAGCGCGGTGATCGTGGCGCGTTCGAAGACGGCCGTCGCCCTGCCGAAGAGGAAGTCGACGTCACCGGTGATGGCGCAGTCCCGGTAGTACTGGCGGGCACGGGTCGTCGTGGCCGCGGTGTCGGCGTACAGGGTGTCCTGGTGGCCCTCGAACCGGACGCGGTCGAAGAGCATCCGGTCGCCGGTGGCCTTGACGGCGACGGCCTGGGTCGCGGTGATCTCCGGGTGCTTCGCGCGGTCGAAGGAGTTGCGGAAGGTGAGGTCTCGCGCGGTGAACCCGTCCGCCGCGAGCGTCGCCGTCGCGCTGCCGGTCGTCCCGTACGTGGTGCCGTCGGGTTTCTTGGTGCCGCTGGCGTTGTCGAAGTCGATGACGACGTCGCTCGCGTTGCCGGTGGCGCCCCTGATGGTGAGGTTCTGCTTGCTCGCCGGGACCTTCACGACCTCGCGGTAGGTGCCCTTCGGGAGCGTGACGACGCCGCCGGCCGGAGCCGCGTCGATCGCCGCCTGGACGCTGGCGAAGCCCTGCCCCACCACCAGGTGCTGCCCGGCCGGTTCCGCGCCCGCCCTGAGGTGCTTGACCCGGTGGGCGGGTTCCAGGCCGCGGTTCAGCGTCGGCGTCCACCCGGCGTCGGTGCCGAGCTGCTTGGCCGGGTTGGCGGCGTTGTGCGCGTTCACCAGGCTGACCGGACGGCCGTCGACGAGGTTGCCGACGTCGGTGATGGCCGTGCCGCCCCAGTTGTAGACGACCTTCTCGGGCGCGATGCCCTTGACGTAGTTGTTCTGCGCGTAGATCTGCGACTGGACGCCGACGCCCCAGCTGTAGGTCTGCGAGCCCTCGTAGAGGTTGTCGTAGACGTGCACCTGCCCGAACCGCACGCGCGGCGCGCGTTCCTGGACGTTGCGGAACACGTTGTGGTGCACGCTCACCCTGAGCTTGCCGGGGTCGGTCGTGGACGAGTTGGACGACCCGATCAGCATGGTCTTGCCGTGCTCGGCGAAGACGTTGTGCGACACCGTGACGAGGTCGGAGCCGTTGGTGATGTCGAGCTGCCCGTCGTGCACCTGGTAGGGCCGTCCGAAGTGGAGCGGCTGGGTGCTGTCGGTGTTCGGCTCGTCGGTGAACGTGCTGTGGTCGACCCACACGTGCTCGGCGCGTTGCAGCGACACCGAGTCGTAGAGCGAGTTCCAGTTGCCGGGCGGCGAGGCGGGGCTGGTGTCCGTCGGGTCCCACTGCGGGAAGCAGTCGCGGGTGTCCCGGAAGGTCAGGTTGCGCACGATCACGTTGCCCACGCCGTGGATCCGCAGGCTGCCGCCCGTGATGCCGGCGCCCCGGCCGACCCCGACGATGGTGGTGTCGGCCTGGACGTTCAGCGCGATCGCCGCTTCCTGCTTCTTCGCCGACGCCTTGCGCGCCTCCTCCAGCGGCCCCTCCGGCTCGCGTTCCCACCCCCACGTGGCCGGGTCGTAGGCCGCGAGGTACCCGGCGAGCGTGTACCCGTCGACCGCGTAGTCCTCGCACCGCGCCGGCGTCCCGTCCGGCCCGGTGTTGGCGTCGATCACCCCGCGCACCTTGATGATCCGCGGCCCCGGCGACGCCAGCGCCGCGACCAGCTCGGTCCTGGTGCGCACCTCGTGCACGTTCCGGGCGGGAGCGTGCGCGCCACCGGTGGTGCCCGGCCCGCTGGAGGCCCAGCCGTCCCCGGACCGCAGCACCTGCCGGGCCGGGTCGGGGGTGGCGTGCGCCGGAACCGCTCCGGCACCCGCGCAGGCCAGAACCAGCGCGCTGACGAAAAGCCGCATGACGGGATACCCTTCAGAAAGGATTCACATTCTTGAACACCGTCCACGATCGTGAAACGAGTATTACGAATGCGTCCGCCGTGCGTCAACGAAGTGAATTCATTCGACGGACGGTCCCGGTTTTCGACGGAAATTCGACTCGAATGCGGTCGAATTCTTCTCGGGATGGATCGGCGAGTGATCGATCATGAACCGGGACCGGTCAGGGGGAGCGCTCCCACCGGTCTGCGATCATGCTCCGCCATGAACCGCTACGAACAGTTCCGCCAGACGGCGATCGACCGGGGCGTTCCGGAGGACGAGGCCGGCAGGTTCGCCGAGCACCTCCGGTTCGCGGTGTGGACGGACGAGGCCCGCGACGGCGAGGAGGTCGTCGGTCAGCTCGGCGGGCTCCCCCGGTTACCCGCCGGCACGGAGTGGCCGGGCGCGCTGCCGTTCATCGGCTCCGTCGACTGCGCGGCACTCCCCCTGGCCGAAGGACTCCCCCTGCCCGCCGACGGGTCGCTGCTCTTCTTCCTCCACCACGAGGAGGACATGGAGGCGGTGGAGGACAACGACGGCGAGTCGGACTACTCGCTGGTCCTGCACGTCCCGGCGGGCGTGGAAACCGAAGTGGTCGCCTCACCGCGCGACCCCGGCAGCACGACGCACTTCATGGAGCCCCTACCGTTCCTCCTCCCCGAGCGCCGGATCACCGCCTGGGTCCAGCCGGAGCTGCCGCGGTGGCTGGAGAACCGCGACGCCGAGCACCAGCCGGACGCGGTGAAGGAGCTGCTCGACGAGCTGAAGCACGTCGAGCAGCTGCGTGACCTGGTCGGCGAGCTCTGGCCGGCACCCGGCCGCGGCTCGTCTTTGCGCTTCGGCGGGTACTGCAGCGAGCACGGCAGCTCGGACGGCCCGTTCACGCAGATGGCGAACGGCTCGGACGAGCAACGGCTGGTCCGGGAATGGGCGGTGCTCGCCCAGTTCGACACGCAGAGCGAGTTCTACTACGGGTGTTTCCTGATCACGCTCGAGGACCTCGCCGCCCAGCGCTTCGAGGCGATGCGCTCTTTCACGATGTTCACGGAGTAGAAGACTCCTTCACCGGCTTCAGCATCGGCACGAGCGCCAAAGCCGGCAACAACAACATCGGCACGATCAGCAAGGCCCGCAGCACGCCCACCTCGTTCCCCAGGAACCCGACCAGCGGCGGCCCGGCGAGAAAAGCCGTGTAGCCGATGACCGCGACCACCGAGACGCGAGCCGCGGCACGTGCGGGGTCGTCGGCGGCGGCGCTCATCCCCACGGGGAACCCGAGCGCGGTGCCGAGGCCCCACACGCCGACACCCACGACCGCCACGAGAGCGGACGACGCGAACACCGCCACGGCCACGCCGGCGGCCGCCAGCACCATCGACAGGGCGATCGCCGGCACCCGGCCCCAGCGGTCCAGCAGGATCGTGCCGAAGATCCGGCCGAACGTCATGGTCGTGACGAACACGCCGAAGACCAGGGCGCCCAGGGCCGGGTCGAACTCGTGGCCGTCGATGAACGCGACCGCCACCCAGTCGTTCGCGGTGCCCTCGGTGAACGCCAGCACCAGGACGAGCAGGCCGATCAGCAACGTGCGGGGCTCGCGCCACGCCGCCAGGACGCCGCTGCCCCTGCCGTGGTCCGCCTCACCCGCGAACCGGTACGTCCGCGCCGCGACCAGCGTGCCGCCGGCCACCACCACGGCCACCACGGCGAGGTGCGCGGTCACGGGCAGCACGGCCCACGCCGCGAAGGACGCCATGCCGGCCGCCGCAACGGTGCCAAGGCTCCACATCGCGTGGAAGCGCGGCATCACGGTCTTGCCGATGGCGCGTTCGACCTCCGCGGCCTCGACGTTCATCGCCACGTCGCAGAGGCCGGAGCCGTAGCCGAGGGTGAAGATGCCGATCGCCGTCAGCCACGGCGACGGGTACGCGCCGATGCCGACGCCCGCCACGGCCAGTCCCACCGCGACCGTCACGGCCGAGACCGACACCGTCAGCTTGGGCCGCAGGCGGTGCGTCACCTCGCCGGCGGTGAGCATCGCCAGGCAGGCGCCGAACGACATGGACAGCAGCAGGAGACCCAGTGCGCCGGGCGTGAGGCCCAGGGCGTCGCGGGCGGCGGGGACCCTGGCGAACCACGTCGCCACGGCGACGCCGTTGAGCCCGAAGGTGACCGCCACCCCCGCGGCGGCGGCTCGAACCTGGTTGCGGGGCACCGTGACCGACATCCCGGTTCTCCTTTCTCGATACATGAAGTGCTTACCCCACACATGGAAGCGCTTCCACCGCAATACTGACCGGATGACGGAACACACCGCCACGCTGGACGACGTGGCCCGGGCCGCGGGCGTGTCCCGGGCCACCGCCTCACGTGTCGTCACGGGACAGGGACCGGCATCGCAGCGGGCACGCGACAGGGTAACCGCGGCGGTGGCCGCGCTGGGGTACGTACCGGACGCGTCCGCACGCGCGCTGGTCACCCGTACGGGCACGCGCCTCGCCATCGCCGTCATCGGCCACACCGCGGCCGTGCTCGACGACCCGTACGTCGGGCGCGTGCTGACGTCGGCGGCGCACGTCGCCTCCGAGCGCGAGGTCGGTGTCTCACTGCACTGGCTACCCCTGGACGACCCCGGTTCACTCGCACGCCTCGCCGACGGGCGCGGGCTCGGGGGCCTGGTGGTGGTGAACCCGACGCGCCCGGCGCTCGACGCCGTGCCGCGCAGCCTGCGCGGGCGGGTCGCCGCGGTCGGGGTCGGCGCCCGTCACGTGCCGTCGTTCGACGTCGACAACCGCTCCGGCACCGACGGGGTCGTGCGGCACCTGGTCCGCACCGGCCGGCGCCGGATCGCGATGGTGACCGGTCCGTCGTGGCTGCCGTGCGGTGAGCGGGCGGTCGAGGCGTACCGGCGGGTGCTGCGCGACACCGGCGACCGGCCGAGGGTGGTGCCCGGCGACTTCACGGCCGCCCGCGGCACCGCGGCGGCCATGGAGATCATGGCGCGGTGGCCGGACACCGACGCGGTGTTCGCGCTCAGCGACCTCACCGCGCTCGGTGTCCTCGACGGACTGGCCGCGCTCGGCCTGCGGGTGCCGGACGACGTGGCGGTTGCCGGGTTCGACGACATCGCGTTCGCCGGTCTCGTCCGCCCGGCGCTCACGACGAGCACGCACCCGGTCGAGCAGATCGCCACGGCCGCGGCGGTCTCCGTGCTCGACCGCCGCGACATCAGTGGTGCCACGTTCTACCCGTCCACGCTCGTCGTGCGGGACAGCGCGTGATCACTCCACGGAGCACGACCTGCCGTTCAGGGTGAACGCTCCCGGGACCGGGTTCGGGCCGCGCAGCGTGCCGTTGAACCCGATCAGCACCGACGCGCCGGGCTGGATCTGCGGGTTGTAGTCGGCGTTGACCGCGGTGACGGCCGCACCGGACTGGCGCGGGGTCGCGTTCCACATGTCCCGGACGGTCTGGCCGCCCGCGAACGTCCACCGCGCCGTCCAGCCGTTGACCGCCGTGAAGCCGGTGTTGCGCACGACCACGTTGGCCTGGAACCCGCCCGGCCACTCGCCGGTGACCCGGTAGGAGACGGCACAGGCCCGCGCGACCGGGGGCGTCGTGGTGCGCGCGGGAGCGGTGGTCGTCACCGGGACCGGGAGCGGGACGACCTTCGCCGTCGTCGTCCGTTGCGCGGCGGTGGACGACGGCGTGGCGTTCGACCCGTCGCACGGCGGTCCCCACATGCCCCTGTCGGCCGCGGCGGCCTCGGCCTCCACGCTCAGCAGCGGTCCGTCCTCGGCTCTGAGCGCGCCCGACCGGACCGCCAGCAACGCGTAGTCCGTGCCGTCCTCCAGCGTCAGCTCGACCTCGCCGGGCGTCGACGTGGTGACGCGGACGGCGCTGGCGAGCAGGGTCGACCGGGCGAAGGCGAGCGCGCCCTCCGCGGCACACCCGGTCGGCGTCACGAGCCCCGCCACCCGCACCCGGGTGCCGTCGGCAAGCTCGACGGTCCTGCCGTCGAGGACGTCCCGCACGAAGTGCAGCGCGCCCTGCCAGCGCACTCCCTGGTTCACGAGCGTGGGCGGCTTCAGCGGCACGCGCGTGGGCGGCGGCACCGGCTGCGTCGCGGGTTCGGCCGTGCAGGCGCAGGTGAGCAGGACCAGCGCCGCCAGCAGGCCGCTAGCCGCGCGCAACGGACGTCGCAGACCAGCGCTGGTTGGCACCCGAGGTCGCGTGGTAGAGCCCTATCCGGGCACCGTCCTCACGCGACTCGCCGACCACGTCCAGCAGGCTTCCGCTCTCGGCGTTGACGAACGTCCACGTGCCGTCCCCCGTGGACGACAGCACCCACCGCGCGGCCGGACCGTCGGACGAGGTCAGCACCGCGGCGCCGGCCGCGGCCGCGATCCGCTGTCCCGTGGCGGCGTTGACGATCGAGAACCGGGCCTGGCTGCTGTAGCCGCCCGACAGCCGCTCCACGCGCCACACCTGGTCCGCGGCGGCGAGGTCGGTGGTGCGCTGGACGAGCGAGGTGCCCGACGGCGCCAAGGACTTGCCGCTCTGCGCGCCGGTGAGCCGGTACTCGCCGCCGAGAGCGGCCGCGCCGTTGACGCCGCGGACACCGCTCACCTCGAACGTGGTGACCGACCTGGCCGGCACCGGGAGCGTCGCCTTGCGGTCCTGGACGCGCACCGCGGCACCCTTGACCAACGCGCCGTGCCGGTCCGTCACGACCGGCCGGACCGAAGCACCCGGCCGCACCGACGCGAACGCCGACAGGTCGAGCGTCACGGACTGCGCCTGGTCGGACTTGTTCAGGTGCACCAACGATTTCAGCTCATCGCCGCGCACGGCCGCGACGTCGGTGGTGGTGTCGACCTTCACCAGCCGGTCCCCCGGTTCGACGTAGTGCGTGAAGTTGCGGAGGGTGTGGAACTTCGTGTTGACGCGCGCCGGGCACGTCGCGAGCGTGTCCCGCGGCCCGCAGTCGAACGGGATCTGCACCACGCCCCAGTTCATGCCGTCCGGCGACTCGGCGCCGGGTTTCATGTTGTCGTAGTCCTCGACCGCTTGCCACAGCAGCCATGCGCGCGGTTCGAGCTCGCGCAGGTCGTCGATCACGCGCTCGGCGATGCCCAGACCGGGGTCCATGCTCGTGAAGCTCTGGCCGGTGCCCCAATGGCCGTCGACCTCGCTCATCCACAACGGCTTGCCCGAACCCTTGGCGATGTCGCGGGCGGACGTGCGGCGGGCCGTGCCGTAGGTGTGCACGTTCAGCTGCCCGACCTGCGCGCGTGCCGAGGCCGGGTAGCCCGCCCAGTCGTCCGCGAAGGTGCCGGGGTTGGTCTCGTCCGGTGCCGACACGGACGCCCGGAGTCCGTTGGCGCGCAACGCTTCCGCCATCGCGGGCAGCACCTTCGCCTGCAGCGCCGGGCCGAGGTGGGCGCCTTCCTGGCGGCCGCCGGTCGGGTTGCCGTCCGGGCCGAGGGTCGTGCGCCAGTACGAGGTGTTGGGCTCGTTGAACGGGTCGACGGTGGCGAACCGGATGCCGTGTGCGCGTTCGAGCTCCGCCGTCGCCTGCGCGAGGTAGGAGGCGAAGTCGCCGATCCGGTCCTCGCGCAGCTGGTCCGCGTCCGGGTCGAAGCCGCCGGAGACGTAGCCGCTCACGGTCTGGAACCACGGCGGCGAGTTGCTGAACGACTCCCACCGCGTCACGTCCTTCTTGACCCGGTCCACCCACCACCGCTGCCGCGGGTCCGCCGCGGCGTCGAAGAACCGCGCGTCGCCGGGCTTCCACCAGTCGGTGTCGGTGCGGGTCGTGCCTGCCGGGGCCTTCCACCAGCCGGGCACCGCGGCGCCGGCGCGGAGGTACGGCGGCACGTCCGGGGCGTTGCCGCCGCCGATGTTGTAGCGGGCGATGTTCAGGTTCAGGCCGTCCTCGCCGAAGAGCAGCTCCGCCAGCCGGTCGCGGATCTCGTCCGGGTAGCCGCCGGTGGCGTTCGCGAACCACACGAGGCTCGTTCCCCAGCCCTGGAACGGCTCCTGCCGGTAGGCCGGGTCCGGCCGCACCACCACGGACTCGGCCGCGACCGCGGTGGCCGGGGCGGTGGTGAGCGCGAGTGCCGAAACGGCGAGCAGAGCGAGAAGTCGAGGCATCGGTTCTCCGTTGAACGCTCAATGTTCGCGCTAACATCTATCGAGAACCTACTGGCGCGTCAAGGGCCTGACGGACGGTGGCGCGTACCGTCCGGCAGGACCTCTTCCCAGAGACGCTCGCCCCGCCGGGAAGGCGGGGGCCTGACGCTGACACCCCGAGGGGGGCTACTTCAGCGAGCAGGTGGCGAAGCGCTCCAGACCCTCCGGCCGCGCCTGGACGCGGCCGATGGCCGTCTCGATGCGGTTCAGCGCCGCGACGCGCTTGTCCGCCAACGGGCCCAGGATCGCGTTCTGCACGAAGTTCGGCCCGCCCTCACCGGCGGAGGTGCGCAACCGGTTGTTCGCCTCGGCGATCTGCTTGTCCAGGTTCGCGAGCTCGCGCTGCACCTCGGCCTGCGCGGCCGCGGGCACGTTCTCCACCACCGGCGCCGGGCACGCGATCGCGCCGCCGCCGGCGTTGCCGCCGTTGGAAGACGTCTGCGTCGGCGCGGCGGCCTGGGAGGTCGACGGCGGCGCCGACACGGCGGGCGCCTGGCCGAGACCGCAGGTCGCGAACCTCTCCAGGCCCTCCGGCTTCGCCGCGACGCGGCCGATGGCCGTCTCGATGCGGTTCAGCGCCGCGACGCGCTTGCTCGCCAGCGGACCGAGGATCGCGTTCTGCACGAAGTTCGGGCCACCCTCACCGGCGGACGTGCGCAGCCGGTTGTTCGCCTCGGCGATCTGCTTGTCCAGGTTGGCCAGCTCGCGCTGCACCTCGGCCTGGGCCGCGGCGGGCACCGCCGGGACCACGGGCTGAGGACACGCGATCGAGCCGGTCACCTCCTCGCCGCCGGCGAAGGCGACGGCGGCGGTCACCGCGGTCAGCGTGGCGGCGACCGCGACTCCGGCGATCATGATCCTCTTGCTGCGTTGCGGTCGTGCATGCGCGTTGGACATGGGCGAACCTCACGAGTAGGGGACGTTTTCTGCCGGCACAGCAGGAGTACGGCCCCGGAACGTGAAGGGTTCAACTACTTGTGAGCGTTCACAGCAGCTGGCATCCTGGCGTGGCTCTCGACGTGCCCGTGAGGTCGCGCCGGGAGTGCAGGTGAGGCGACGACGGCCCCGTCGTCTTCCCGAACGGCGGGCGGCTGTGTCCTGCCCGCCGCTGTTCGACGCGAACGGGGGCGGAGCCCACCGGGAGTTCCCGATGTGCTCCGCCCCCGTCGCCAGCGGACGGCCCGTCGCGTCAGACGATGCCCGACGCCAGGCGGTGGTACGCGGCGTTCCAGCGCAGCCGGTCGAAGAACGACGCGGGCGTCGTCTCCGCGTCGATCAGCACGAGCTCCGTCGCGGCCATCTGCGCGAAGTCCCGCAGCACCTCGGCTCCGACGGCCTGCGTCATCACCGTGTGGTGCGGCCCGCCCGCCGTGAGCCAGCACTCCGCGGACGTCGAGAGCGACGGCGCGGGCTTCCACACGGCGCGCGCGACGGGCAGCTTCGGCAGCGGCTCGTCCGGCGGGACGACCGTGACCTCGTTGGCCACCAACCGGAAGCGGTCGCCGAGGTCGGCGAGGCCGATCGTGACGGCGGGGCCGGGAGCGGCGTCGAACACCAGCCGGACCGGGTCCTCGCGGTCTCCGATGCCGAGCGGGTGGATCTCGCACGACGGCTGGTCGCCGGCGATCGTCGGGCACACCTCCAGCATGTGCGCGCCGAGGATCTTCGGCTCGCCCGGCCCGAAGTGGTAGGTGTAGTCCTCCATGAACGACGTGCCACGGCCGATCCCGGCGCCCATCGCCTTCACGGCCGCGAGCAAGGCCGAGGTCTTCCAGTCGCCCTCGCCGCCGAAGCCGTAGCCGTCGGCCATGAGCCGCTGCACGGCGAGGCCCGGCAGCTGCCGCAACCCGCCCAGGTCCTGGAAGTTCGTGGTGAACGCCCCGAACCCGCCGTCGTCGAGGAACGACCGCAGCCCGATCTCGATGCGGGCGGCGTAGCGCAGCGAGTCGTGCCGCTCTCCCCCGCGCGCGAGCTCCGGGCTCAGCCGGTAGGCCTCGGCGTAGTCGGTGACGAGCAGGTCGATGTCCGCGTCGGCCACCGCGTCGACCACGGCCACCAGGTCGTTGACGCCGTAGGTGTTGACGGAGACGCCGAAGCGCAGCTCCGCCTCGACCTTGTCGCCCTCGGTCACGGCGACGTCGCGCATGTTGTCGCCGAAGCGGGCGAGCCGCAGCGACCGCAGGTGCGCGCGACCGGCGGCGGCGCGCGCCCACCCGTCGATCCGTTCCGCCACCAGCGGGTCGCTCGCGTGCCCGGCGATCGTCTTGCGGGCCACCCCGATCCTGGTCTGCACGTAGGCGAACTCGCGGTCGCCGTGCGCGGCCTGGTTGAGGTTCATGAAGTCCATGTCGATGGTGGACCACGGCAACGCCTCGTTGAGCTGCGTGTGCAGGTGCAGCAACGGCTTGCGCAGCAGGTCCAGCCCGGTGATCCACATCTTCGCCGGGGAGAACGTGTGCATCCACGCGATCACGCCGACGCACGACGGGTCGTTGTTCGCCTCCTGCATGACCCCGCGGATGGCGCCGGAGTCGGTCAGCACCGGCTTCCAGACGATCTCCGTGCTGATCCGGCCGGAGTCGGCCAGCATCCGCGCGATCTGCTGGGACTGGGCCGCGACCTGGTCGAGCGTCTCGGGGCCGTAGAGGTGCTGGCTGCCGGTGAGGAACCAGATCTGGGGCTTGTCCGGCATGTGCTCTCCTTCTGGGCTCACTGGCCGTAGACGTTCTGGTAGCGCTCGTAGAGCTGGTCGACGTGCTCTTGCGCGATCACCTCGGGCTTGCCGAGCTGGAGTGCGAAGTGGACGGTCCGCGCGACGTCCTCCAGGAGCACGGCGGCCTTCACCGCGGCACGGGCCGTCGCGCCGACCGTGAACGGGCCGTGGTTGCGCATCAGCACGGCCCTGGACCTGCTGGTGCGCAACGTCTCGACGATGCCCCTGCCGATCGAGTCGTCGCCGATCAGCGCGAACGGCCCGACCGGGATGTCCCCGCCGAACTCGTCCGCGATCATCGTGAGCACGCACGGGATGGGCTCGCCGCGGGCGGCCCACGCTGTGGCGTAAGGAGAATGCGTGTGCACGACACCGCCGACGTCCGGCATGTGCCGGTAGACGTAGGCGTGCGCCGCGGTGTCGGAGGACGGCGCGAGCTCACCCTCCACCAACGTGCCGTGCAGGTCCGTCACGACCATCGCGTGTGGACCCAGCTCGTCGTAGGACACCCCGGACGGTTTGATCACCATCAGGTCGTGGCCGGGCACGCGCGCCGACACGTTGCCCGCCGTCCAGGTGACCAGCTCGTAGCGCGTCAGCTCGCGGTGCAGCTCGGCGACAGTGCGGCGCAGCTCCGTCGTGGCGGACATCAGCTCTTCCCCTCCAGGGCGGTGCGCCGGTAGCCGCGCAGCCGGTGCATGACATCGTTGGCACCGCGGCCGAAGTAGTCGTGCAGCTCGAGGTAGTCGTCGAAGAGCCGTTGGTACGCCTCGACGTTCTCCGGCACCGGCGTGAAGGCGTCGCGCGTCACCGACCCCATCGCGGCGGCCGCCGCGCGGATGTCCTCATAGGACCCCGCCGCCACCGCGGCGTGCATGGCGGAGCCGAGGGCCGGGCCCTGCGCCGAGCCGATCACCGACAGCGGCAGGTTCACGACGTCGGCGTAGATCTGCATCAGCAACGGGTTCTTGAGCAGCCCGCCGGCGATCACGAGCTCGGTCACCGGCACGCCCGCGTCGGTGAAGGCGTCGATGATGACGCGCGTGCCGAACGCCGTGGCCTCCAGCAGAGCGCGGTAGATGTCCTCGGCCTTGGTGGCGAGCGTCTGGCCGACGACCACACCGGACAGCTCGTGGTCGACGAGCACGGACCGGTTGCCGCTGTGCCAGTCGAGCGCGACGAGCCCGTGCTCGCCGACCGCCTGCCGCGCGGCCAGTTCGGTCAGCAGCTCGTGCACGGTGATGCCGCGCTCGGCCGCCTGCTCGTGGTAGGCGGGCGGCACCTGGTTGCGCAGGAACCACGCGAAGATGTCGCCGACGCCGCTCTGCCCTGCCTCGTACCCCCACAGCCCCGGCACGATGCCGCCGTCGACGACACCGCACATGCCCGGCACGTCGCGCAGCACGTCGCCGCTCATGACGTGGCACGTGGACGTGCCCATGATCGCGACCATCTGGCCGGGCTCGACGGCCCGCGCGGCGGGGGCGGTGACGTGCGCGTCGACGTTGCCGACCGCGACCGCGATCCCCTGCTTCAGGCCGGTCCACGCCGCGGCCTCGGCGGTGAGCTCGCCCGCCTTGCCGCCGAGCGGCGACAGCGGGTGGTCGAGCTTGTCGGCGACGAAGGTCTCGAAGTCGGGGTTGAGGTTCTTGAGGAACTCGGCGCCGGGGTAGGCGCCGTCCTGGTGGATGCCCTTGTACCCGGCGGTGCAGGCGTTGCGGGTGTAGGTGCCCGTGAGCTGCCAGATGATCCAGTCCGCCGCCTCGACCCAGTGCTCCATCGCGGCGTAGACCTCGGGCGCCTCCTCCAGCACCTGCAGGCCCTTGGCGAACTCCCACTCCGACGAGATGAGCCCGCCGTAGCGCGCGAGCCACGGCTCCTTGCGCTGGCGGGCCAGCTCGTTGATCCGGTCCGCCTGCGGCTGGGCGGCGTGGTGGCGCCACAGCTTGATGTAGGCGTGCGGGTTCCCGGCGAACTCGGGCAGCTCGCACAACGGCGTGCCGTCGGCGGTGACCGGCACCATCGTGCAGGCGGTGAAGTCGGTCCCGATGCCGACCACCTGGTCCGCGGAGATCCCGGCCGCCTCGACGGCCTGCGGGACGGCGGTGCGCAGGACGTCGAGGTAGTCTGCCGGAACCTGCAGCGCCCACTCCGGCGGCAACGGCCGGCCGGTGGCGGGCAGCACCTGGTCCACGACACCGTGGCGGTAGTCGTGCACAGCGGTGCCGAGCTCGGCGCCGTCGCGAACGCGCACGACCACGGCGCGACCGGACAGCGTGCCGAAGTCGACACCCACCACACACGCGTCGCGGTCGATCGTCATGTCAGTCACGACCTGAGTGTTATCGCTAACAATCTGCGAGTCAAGATGCGCCCGATATATCGTCATTTCCCTGCAAGGGCGCCAAATGATGAGAGTCGTGAGCGCACGACAAAACCGGGCGCGGACCGGGTGCCTCGGGCAGCCGGCGGGCGCGGCGGGCACTCGCCTCACCTGGCGGAACGCGCAGGCAGGCCGGGGGCCGTCTGGCCGGGCAGAGCGGCCGGGAGTCCGGCACGGGTGGTGCGGTGACCGGGAAGGGACGCGGCGCGCCCACCCACCTAACGAGACGGTGGCGCGCTCACCCGCTCCACCGTCCCCGCCCCGGAACGGTTTCCACCCCGGAAAGCGTGCTACCGCGGCGGTGGCGCCACGCTCTCCCGCTTCACCAGCTTCGGCGCGACCGTGCGCCGCTGCGCCGTCGTCCCCCCGTCGCTGATCTGCTGGAGCAACAGCCCGAGCGTCTCCCGCGCCACGGCGGCGAAGTCCGGGCGCACGGTCGTCAGCGGCGGGATGAAGTACGCCGCCTCGGGCACGTCGTCGAACCCCACGACGCTGACGTCGTGCGGGACGCGGCGGCCCCGTTCGCTCATCGCCCTCAGCAGCCCCAGGGCCAGGTGGTCGTTCGAGCAGAACACGGCCGTCACCTCGGGCATCCTGGCGAGCATCTGCCCGGCCCGGTAGCCCGCCGCCGCGCTCCAGTCCGCCGTCACGACCGGGGGCACCTCGGCGCCCGCGGCGTCCAGGGCCGAGCGCCAGCCGTCGACGCGGCCGGCCGCGTCGAACCAGTCGGCGGGACCGGACACGTGCCACACCGTCTCGTGCCCCGCCTGGAGCAGGTGCATCGTCGCCTCGAACGCGCCGGCGCCCTGGTCGACGGTCACCAGCGCGGTCGGGCGGTCCGGGTCGCCGTCCACCGTCACCAGCGGCACGCCCGCGGGCACGTCGGCCAGCGCGTCGGCGGCCGACGACGTCGGGGCGATCACCACGATGCCGGCCACGCGCTGGTCGCGGTGGCGTTCCACGGCGGCGGCGATGGAGGCGCGGTCGAGGACCTTCACCCTGCCGACGCTGACCGCGAACCCGGCCTCGGCCGCCGCCTCCTCGAAGGCGGACAGCAGCGAGGCCGGGCCATACAGCGTCGAGTTCTGCGCCACCACGCCGATCAGCTGGGTCTTGCCGGTCACGAGCGCGCGGGCGGCGCGGTTGGGCCGGTAGTCCAGCTCCTTGATGGCCGCCTGCACCCGCAGCCGGGTCTGCTCGCGGACGTTCGGGTGGTTGTTGAGCACACGCGAGACCGTCTGGTGCGACACCCCGGCGAGTCGTGCGACATCGGTCATCGCGGGGTCACGCGAGGTCTTCTCCACTAGCGGTCTCCGATCCTTGATCTGCGCCGGTGATGTTAGCGATAACACCAGGTCGGCATCGATGCAGTGCTCATTGTCCACTCATCCGAGACGGAATGTGGCACGTCGGCGCGCGTCGCGGTCACCACCCGGTTCCGCCACGACCAGGCGACCGTTGTCGTGCGCGAGGTACGTGTTCGTGCCGACGCGGAGCGAGACCGCGGCGCTGTCGGCAAGTCCCGGTACCCGCACGAAACTCGCCGCCCGGCCGAAGGCGTCCGTGTCCTCGAACGGGTCGATGCGGATCGAGCCTGAGTCGGCTCGCACGTACCGGTCCGGGAAGTTCACCGACTGCAGCGCGACCGTGCCGGAACCGAGAAGTCCCGGTACGAACCGGAACTGCGAGTCGGCGACCTCGCGGACGTTGCCGTCCACCCGCAGCCGGTACTCGTAGTGCCGCACCACCAGCGCCGGGGCGTCCACAGGGGACAGCCGCACGATCGGCCCGCCCCGACCCACGGGCACGCCGAACGACGGCGTGCCGTCGACGTTCCAGTGCAGCTTCTGCACGCGGGTGTGCCGGTTCGGGTCGAACAGCGGGTCGCCGGTGATGTCGCGGTAGTCGCGCGCGTGGTAGACGAGCACGTCGGTGGTGCCGACCGTGGTGAACGAGTTGTGCCCAGGCCCGTACTGCGAGGTCGGCGCGTGCGTCGTGAACACCGGCGACGGCGACTTGGTCCACGACCGCGCGTCGAGCAGGTTCGCGTTCTCGTCGGCGGTCAGCAGGCCCATGCAGTAGCGGGCGTCGGTCGCGCTCGCCGAGAACGTCACGAACACGCGGCCGTTGCGGACCAGCACCGCGGGCCCCTCGTTGACCTTGAAGCCCTGCACCTCCCACGGCAGCGTGGGCGTCGCGATCCGCACCGGCGCGGTGCGCAGGGCCAGCGGCGAAGCCATCTCGGCGAGGTAGAGGTTGGTGTTGGTGTCGATGCCGGGTTCGTTCTGCGCCCACAGGAAGTAGCGCTTGCCGCGGTGCGCGAACGTGGTGGCGTCGAGGGTGAACGTGTCCCACGCCGTCACCATCTGCCCGCGCAGCACCCACCCGCTCTCGCGCGGGTCGGCGTTGACGGACTCGAGCACGTAGGTGCGGATGCGGAACGGCTCGTCCTTGTCCCCCGCGGCGAAGTAGACGTACCACTTGCCGTCGATGCGGTGCAGTTCCGGAGCCCAGATGTAGCCGCCCATCGCGCCGGAGGCCGGGCGACGCCAGATCGTGCGTTCGCGGGCGGACGACAGACCGTCCAGTGTGGACGCGCCACGGATCACGACCCGGTCGTACTCCGGGACGGACCCGGTGAGGTAGTACATGCCGTCGGTCGGCGGGGTGACGAACGGGTCGGCGCGCTGCTCGACCAGGGGGTTGCCGGTCGGCAGCCCGGCGGGCGGGTCGTCGGCGGCGGTGGCGGGTGCGGCGGAGGTGAGCGCGCCGGTCGCGGCCAGCAGGCCGCCGGTCGCGAGCAGGGATCGTCGGGTGATCACGAGCGGCTCCTGATCCGGAGGAACGTGACGGAGTTCGGCGGGAACGTGTGCGTGAAGCTGCTCGCCACCCGCACCTGCTCGGAGCGGGGGCGGATCGGCTGGGTGAACTCGGTGTTCACGTCGTCGGGCCGGCCCTGCAGCACGGTCGCCCGCGCCGTGGAGGCCACCGGGACGCCGAGGTCGATCCGGGTGCGAGCGGCGTCGTCCTGGGCGTTGACCACCTTGACGACGAGCTCGCCGGTGGCGAGGTCGCGGGTGACGACCTGGCGGAACGGCTCGGCGACGGCGTCGTCGGTGAACTCGCCCCACTTCCGGCCGTCGAGGTAGAGCGCGACGTGGCGGCCGCGGACCTCGACCCGGACGTCGTAGGTGCGGCCGGCGTCGATCCGGGTGCCGTCGGAGACCAGGACGCTCTTGCCGCCGCCGGCCGCCTTCTCGACCGCGGACCGGGTGTTGTTCCAGCCGCCGAGGTTCCACCAGTAGTAGTTGCCGGTGTCCTGCACGCCGAACGCGACGAGGAAGCCCTCACGGCCGGACTGCTTGGTGGCCTTGACGTTCAGCGTGTAGTCCTGCCACGTCCTGTCCCCCGCCGTGACGAGCGCGTCCTCGGCGGCGGCGTCGGACTGGACGTACGCGCCGTTCACGACGTTCCACGCGCCACGACCGGACTTCGTCCACTTCTCGTCGGTGCCGGAGAAGTCGTCGGCGAACAGCGCCTGGCCGGACGCGCCGGTCACGGTCACGTCGTCGTAGATCGCGGCCGTCGCCCACGTCGAGAGCCCGATCGCGCCCGAGATGGGCGCCTCGGCCGACGGCGTGGCGGAGGCGGTGCTGGGCACGACGTGGTCGCCGACGTTGTTCATGAAGAGCTTCTGGACCTCGTAGCTCGCCGAGCCCCACGACGCGTGGTTGTTGAACCAGATCATGTCCGGCCGCCACTGCACGTAGTCCTCGTTGGACAGCAGCGGCGCGTAGGAGGCGAGCTTCACGACGTCGGCGTTGCGCTCCAGGCCCGTCATGAACGCGGCCTCGCTCAGCGCGTTGAAGAACGTGTTGTCCTGCGAGGCGTACTCGCCGAGGAACACCTTCGGACCGGTGCGGTCGTAGGAGTCGTAGCGGTCGTTGTTCTCCAGGAACCAGCTCGGGCTGTTGTAGTAGTGCTCGTCCACCATCTTGACACCGGCCTGCCTGTTGAGCTGCCAGAGGCGGTCGAACGTGCCGCCGGTGTCGTCCGGGCCGGAGTTGCCGACGACGGTGATGTCGGGGTACCGCGCGTTGATCGCCGTGCGGAACTCGGTGAACCGCGCGAAGTACTCGTCCGGCAGGGTCTCCTCGTTGCCGACGGCGAGGTGCGTGAGCTTGAACGGCCCGGGGTGGCCCATCTCCGCGCGCTTGCGGCCCCAGGTCGAGTCGGCGGGACCGTTGGCGAACTCGATCAGGTCCAGCGTGTCCTGGATGTGCCGTCGCAGCAGCGCGGGGTCGTCGGTGACGCGGTTCTGGCCGCAGCCGGTGACGAGGGCGGGCACGACGGGCAGCGGCATGGCGCCGACGTCCTCGGAGAACTGGAAGTACTCGTAGTAGCCGAGGCCGTAGGACTGGTTGTAGCCCCAGAAGTTCCAGTTGGTGGCGCGCTGCTCGACCGGTCCGATGGTGTCCTTCCACTGGTAGGAGCGACGGCGTTCCCAGTTCGGCGCGTCGTAGCCGTGGTGGCTGCCGGTGTTGACGAGGCAGCCGCCGGGGAACCGGACGAAGCCGGGCTTCAGGGCGGCGACCTTCTCGGCGAGGTCGCGGCGCAGGCCGTGGCCCTTGAAGGTGTCCTGCGGCAGCAGCGACACCATGTCGAGGCGCAGGGTTCCCGTGCCGCCACCGGTCACGAGCAGCCGGCCGGTCGTCGTGGACTGCCTCGCGCGGATCGTGCCGGTGTAGCGGGCCCAGCCGTCGCCGCGGACCTGCACCCGCACCGGGTCGCCCAGCGGCGTTCCCGCCGGGTCGGTGAGCGTGGCGGTCAGCGGCGTCGCGGCCTGGTCCGTGCGCGCCCACACCGAGAAGTCGTAGCGCTGCCCTTGCTGCACGGCGATTCCGCTGTTGTAGCCGGAGTTGATGACGCCGGCGGGCAAGCCGAGCCTGAGGTAGCGGCGGTTGCGCTCGTTCAGGCGGCCGGTGTCGTCGGCGACGTCGACCGTGCCGCTGTGCGGCGCCCACGACGTCAGTCCGGTGTAGCCCGCGTTGTCGGCGAGGTCGTACTCGAACGAACGGTTCTGCACGAGCTCGGAGTACAGGCCGCCGTCCGCGGCGCGGTTGATGTCCTCGAAGAACACCCCGTACATCGAGTCGTCGATGGACGCGCCCTTCTTGCCGGCGTCGATCCGGATCGTGTAGTCGGTCTCGGCGGCCGTCCCCGAACCGGGAACGGCGACCAGCAGACTCGCCGCGAGCGCGGCGCAGACCAGGGCGTGCAAGCGAAGCACGGTTTCCTCCCCGCTCGGAAGTGAGCGTTAACATAGGACTGCGACTTCGTTACGGGCAAGGTCTTGACGCCGTAGTTGTGAACGTTCACTCTTGGCAGCCTGATACCGCGGACACGCGGTCCTGCTCCGCGACAAAGCCGTCACCCCGGAGGAATCCCAGTGCTGAAGAAGATCACGACAGTCGCCAGCGTGGTCCTGCTGAGCGCGCTCACGGCCTGTGGCTCGGGAGGTGGTGGGAGCACCGGCTCGTCCGGCGGCGACACCATCACGATGGGCTTCGCCCAGGTCGGCGCCGAGAGCGGCTGGCGCACGGCCAACACCAAGTCGATCCAGGACGAGGCGAAGGCCGCCGGCATCGACCTGAAGTTCTCCGACGCGCAGCAGAAGCAGGAGAACCAGATCAAGGCGATCCGGTCCTACATCCAGCAGAAGGTCTCCGTGATCGCGTTCAGCCCGGTCGTCGAGACGGGCTGGGACACGGTGCTGCTGGAGGCCAAGCGCGCCAACATCCCGGTGATCCTCACCGACCGGTCGATCGACTCGGACGACACCTCGCTCTACAAGACGTTCCTCGGCTCGGACTTCGTCGAGGAGGGCCGCAAGGCGGGCGACTGGCTGGTCGCCAACACCACCGGCCCCGCGAACGTGGTGGAGCTGCAGGGCACCACCGGTGCCGCGCCGGCGATCGACCGCAAGAAGGGCTTCGAGGAGAAGATCGCCTCCAAGCCGGACATCAAGGTCGTCGCGTCGCAGACCGGTGACTTCACGCGCTCCGGCGGCAAGCAGGTCATGGAGGCGTTCCTCAAGTCCCAGCCGAAGATCGACGTCGTCTACGCGCACAACGACGACATGGGTCTCGGCGCGATCGAGGCGATCAAGGCCGCCGGCAAGGTGCCCGGCAAGGACATCAAGATCATCACCGTCGACGCGGTGAAGGACGGCATGACCGCCCTGTCCAACGGCGAGATCAACTTCATCGTGGAGTGCAACCCGTTGCTGGGCAAGCAGCTCATGGACCTCGCGAAGAAGGTCGTGGCGGGTCAGGAGGTGCCGGCGCGGGTCGTGACCGAGGAGGGCACGTTCACGCAGGAGCAGGCCAAGGCCGCGCTCCCGCAGCGCCAGTACTGAGTCCCCGCCGCAGGCAGGATCCCCCAGCCCCGCGGGGCCCGTCACCCGGCGCATCCGGTGACGGGCCCCGTGGCCCCAGCGACGAAAGCCAGAGCCCATGACCGAGTCGCCGCCACCCGTCGTCGAGATGCGGGGCATCAGCCTCGCGTTTCCCGGCGTGAAGGCGTTGCAGGACGTCGACTTCCGGCTGTTCCCCGGCGAGGTGCACGCCCTCATGGGTGAGAACGGCGCCGGCAAGTCCACCCTGATCAAGACGTTGACCGGCGTGCACCGCCCCGACAGCGGCCACGTCTCGCTCGGGGGCGACGACGTGGCGTTCTCCTCCCCCGGCGAGGCCCAGCACGCCGGGATCAGCACGGTCTACCAGGAGGTCAACCTCTGCGCGAACCTCACGGTCGCGGAGAACATCCTGCTGGGCCGCGAGCCGCGCAAGCTCGGCGGCATCGACTTCCCCGCGATGCGCAGGCGGGCCGCGGAGGTGCTCGCGCGCATCGGCGTGCACATCGACCCGGCGTCGAGCCTGGGCGAGCACCCGATCGCGGTGCAGCAGCTGGTCGCGATCGCCCGCGCGATCGCGGTCGACTGCCGCGTGCTGGTGCTCGACGAACCGACGTCCAGCCTGGACGCCGGCGAGGTCGCCGAGCTGTTCCGGATCATGCGCGTGCTGCGCGACGAGGGCGTCGCGATCCTGTTCGTGTCGCACTTCCTCGACCAGGTCTACGAGATCTCCGACCGGATGACGGTGCTGCGCAACGGAAGCCTCGTCGGCGAGCACCTCACCGCGGACGTCGACCGGCGCACGCTCATCGCGCAGATGATCGGCCGCGACCTCGGCGCGCTGGAGGCGATCGAGGACGCGTCGGAGAAGCACCGGGTGAACGGTCCCGTCCTGCTGGAGGCGTCCGGTCTCGGCAAGCGCGGCGCGATCGAGCCGTTCGACCTGGAGATCCACGCGGGCGAGGTCGTCGGCCTCGCCGGTCTGCTCGGCTCCGGCCGCACGGAGCTCGCCCGGCTGCTCTTCGGCGCCGACCGCGCGGACTCCGGCAGGCTGGTCGTGGACGGCAAACCGCTGCGACTGCGCGGTCCCCGTTCGGCGATCGCGGCGGGCATCGCGTTCAGCTCGGAGGACCGCAAGGGCGAGGGTCTCGTCGCGGACCTGTCGATCCGCGACAACCTGGTGCTCGCGATGCAGGCGGCGCGCGGCTGGACGCGCCCGCTCCCCCGCCGCACCAAGGACCAGCTCGTCGAGAAGTACCTGAAGGCGCTGGACATCCGCCCCGCCAACCCGGACGCGCTGGTGCGCACCCTGTCCGGCGGCAACCAGCAGAAGGTCCTGCTGGCGCGCTGGCTCGTCACCGAACCGCGGCTGCTGATCCTGGACGAGCCGACGCGCGGCATCGACATCGGCGCCAAGGCCCAGATCCAGCAGCTCGTCACAACGCTGGCCGCCGAGGGCACCGCCGTGCTGTTCATCTCGGCGGAGCTGGAGGAGGTCGTGCGCATCGCGGACCGGATCGTGGTCCTGCGCGACCGCCGCAAGATCGCCGAGCTGGACGGGTCGGCGACGGGTGTGGACGAGGTGGTCGAGCTGATCGCGGGCGGGTCCGCGCCGGAGACCGAGAAGGTGGTGTCGTGAAGAACCGGCTGATCTGGCCGCTCGTCGCCCTGGTGGCCCTGCTGCTGCTCAACCTCGTCGTCACCCCGTCGTTCTTCGACCTGCGCATGCAGGACGGCCACCTCTACGGCGGCCTGGTCGACGTCCTCAAGAACGGCGCGCCGACCCTGCTGATCGCACTGGGCATGACCCTGGTGATCGCGACCAGGGGCATCGACCTGTCCGTCGGCGCGGTCGCCGCCATCGCCGGCGCCATCACGTGCGTCCACATCGGATCGTCCGGGGACGCGGGCACGGCCATCGCCGGCATGGCGATCGCGCTGGTGCTGTGCGCGGTCCTGGGGCTGTGGAACGGTTTCCTCGTGGCGGGGCTGGGCATCCAGCCGATCATCGCCACGCTGGTGCTGATGACCGCGGGCCGCGGTGTCGCCATGCTGGTGACCGAGGGGCAGATCGTCACCGTCAACAACACCGCCTACAAGCAGGTCGGCGCGGGGTTCGTGGTGCTGCCGACGTCCATCCTGATCAGCCTGGCGGTGCTGGGCGCGGTGGCGTTCGTGACCCGCAGGACCGCGCTGGGCATGCTCATCGAGGCGGTCGGCGTGAACCCCGAGGCCTCGCGGCTGGCCGGGGTGCGGTCGCGGACCATCATCTGGACGGTCTACGTGTTCGCCGCGGTCTGCGCGGGCATCGCCGGGCTGATGATCAGCTCGAACGTCAGCGCCGCCGACGCCAACAACGCCGGGCTGTGGATCGAGATGGACGCCATCCTCGCCGTCGTCATCGGCGGCACGTCGCTCGCGGGCGGCCGGTACTCGCTCACCGGCACGCTGATCGGCGCGCTGATCATCCAGACTCTCACCACCACCGTCTACACGATCGGCGTCGCCCCGGAGGTGACGCTGGTCTTCAAGGCGATCGTCGTCATCGCCGTGTGCCTGGTGCAGGCGCCGAAGGCCCGTGCGGCACTGAGCTTCCGGAAGGTGGCCGTCTCGTCATGACCGCTCTCGCCCAACGGGTGCCGTCGCGGTTCCTGCCCGTCATCGCGACCGTCGTGCTGTTCGTCCTCGCCTTCGGGGTCGGGTCGGCGCGCTACGACGGCTTCGCGTCCGGTCAGGTGGTCGCGAACCTGTTCATCGACAACGCCTTCCTGATCGTGCTCGCCGCCGGCATGACGTTCGTGATCCTCAGCGGCGGCATCGACCTGTCCGTCGGGTCCGTGGTCGCGCTCTCGACGATGGTCACCGCCGCGGGGCTGCGGGCGGGCTGGCCGGTGCCGCTGGTCGTGCTCGCGGTGCTGCTCATCGGCTCGACGCTCGGACTGCTGATGGGGATCGTGATCCACAAGTTCGACATCCAGCCGTTCATCGTCACGCTGGCCGGCATGTTCCTGGCCCGCGGGCTGTGCTTCCTGATCAGCGTCGAGTCGGTGTCGATCAAGAACAGCACGTTCCGCGACGTCGCCACCGCCGCGATCGAGCTGCCCGGCGGCGTCACCATCACCTACAACGTCGTGATCGCGCTGCTGGTCGTGCTCGCCGCGATGTACGTGCTGCACCGCACGCGCTTCGGCCGCACGGTCTACGCGGTCGGCGGCAACGAGTCGTCCGCGTTGCTGATGGGTCTGCCGACCGCGCGCACCAAGGTCGGCGTCTACGTCATCAGCGGGTTCTGCTCGGCGCTGGCGGGCCTGCTGTTCAGCCTGTACATGCTCTCCGGCTACGGCCTGCACGCCGTCGGCATGGAGCTGGACGCCATCGCGGCCGTCGTCATCGGCGGGACGCTGCTGGCGGGCGGCGTCGGGTACGTGCTCGGCGGCGTCGTCGGGGTGCTGGTGCTCGGCACGATCCAGACGCTGATCTCGTTCCAGGGCACGCTCAGCTCGTGGTGGACGAAAATCGTCATCGGTGTCCTGCTGCTGGTGTTCATCGCCGTGCAGCGGACTATGGTTCGGCGGTGAGACGCACCGGTCCCGTTCTGTTCGTCCTGGTCGCGCTCGTCGCGATCCTCGGCGTGGCGGTGCTGCGCGACCGGCCGGGCGTCGCGGGTGCTCCCGTGGCGGCGGCCGGCGTGAGCACCGCGCCCGCGACCACCGCACCCACCACCACGACCACCGCGGTCACGAGCACCACGACGACCACGCCACCGGCGACCACCACCACCCGGCCGGCGGCGCCCGTCCTGGCCGGGAAGGTCAAGCCGGGCGAGGAGCGGTCCGGCATCGCGACGTTCTACGACTCCGACGGCGGCGGCGCCTGCTCCTACACCCCCGGCCCGGACCCCCTCACCACGGCGATCAACGCGCCGGACTTCGAGGGCTCCGCCGCCTGCGGCGCGCACCTGCTGGTGAGGTCCGGCGGCAAGAGCGTCACCGTGCGGGTTACGAACCTCTGCCCGGAGTGCCGGTCCGGTCATCTCGACCTGAGCGCGCAGGCGTTCGCCCAGCTCGCGCCGCCCGTGAAGGGCGAGATCCCGATCACCTGGACGCTGGTCAGCCCGCAGACGCAGAAGCCGGTCGCGATCCGCTACAAGTCCGGCTCCAGCCAGTACTGGTGCGGGATCCAGGCGATCGACCACCGCAACACCGTCGCACGGCTGGAGGTCCGGGCCGGCGGCCAGTGGCGGCAGCTGAAGCGCGCCGACTACAACTACTTCCTCTCCGAGACCGGCGCGGGCTGCGGCGGTGCCCTCGCGATCACCGACGTCTACGGCGAACGCCTGGAGGTCCCGGCGCTGCCGGTGCGGCCCGACGCCGTGCAGACCACGAACGTGCAGTTCGCCGCGCACTGACCTGCGGGGGAATGCGAGCTGCGCCAGAATCGTTGATCGTGGACATGGCAGACGTGAAGCTCAGCCCCACCGAGTGGGTGCGCGACCAGACGGCGCAGATCCTGGAGACCGGCACCACCGAGGGCATCAAGGTCACCGGAAGGCCCATCGTGCTGCTCACGGTGCGCGGCGCCAAGACCGGCGAACTGCGCTACACCCCGGTGATGCGGGTGGAGCACGAGGGCAGCTACGCGGTCGTGGCGTCCAAGGGCGGGGCTCCCGAGCACCCGACCTGGTACCACAACATCGTGGCCCACCCGGAGATCCGCCTGCAGGACGGCACCGAGACCAAGGACTACGTCGCCCGCGAGGTCGACGGCGCCGAGCGGGCCGAGTGGTGGGACCGGGCCGTCGAGGCGTTCCCCAACTACGCCGAGTACCAGGAGAAGACCGACCGGCTGATCCCGCTGTTCGTGCTCGACCCCAGGTGACCCGCCGGGGCTGTCCCGCTCACCAGCGCAGGGACAGCCCCGCCAGGTAGTCGCGGAGCTTGTCCGCGATCAGCCGGTGGTCGCGGGCCGAGAAGTGCCAGTCGCACCCGAGGCGGTCGAGCGCCGGGTCGGCGTAGTTCCAGTACCGGACGCGGGCGTCGCCGAGGTCCTCCACGACCTGCCGGGCCGCGTCCGCGAACGTCCCCGTGGCCTCCGGGACGCCCACGACGATCGTCGTCGCCGGGCCGTACCTGGTGCGCAGCTTTCCGAGGAAGCCCTGGTAGGCGGCCTTGTACTCGGTGACGAGACTCTCCGGGGTCCACGGCTCGCCCGGCTTGACCGGAGTGGAGAAGTCGTTGGTGCCCAGGCCCACCACGACGACCTCCGGCCGCCAGGTGCCGGGGTTGCGCCACACGTCGCCCTCCACGTTCAGCAACGCCCGGTCGTAGTAGGTGCGGTAGCTGGTGCCGGCGGAGTGGCCGTCGTAGTTGCGCACGACGCCGAGGCCGGAGAACGCGTTGACCTGGTAGTCGGCGTCCAGCGCGCGGGCGGTGAGCGCCCCGAAGCTCAGGTCGGTGTTGGTGTTGCGGGCGACGCCGCCGGTGGCCGAGCAGTCGCGGCCGGCCGACATGTTGCCGTAGCCCGCCGTCAGCGAGTCGCCGACGAACTCGATCTGCCGGGTGCGCGCCCTGGGCCTGGGCAGGACCTTCCCGCCCTCCGCCGCGACGAACCCGCCGAACTGTCCCGCCTGCCACGGGCTCTCGGTCCGCTTGACCACCCGGACGCGGTGCTCGCCGTCGTCGAGGCCCTCGACCCGGTAGGTGGTGCTGCCGGGTGTCACGAGGGTCGCGGTGGTCCTGCCGTCGACCTGCACGTCGTAGTCGTTGGCCGGGTCGTTCAGCACGATCCCGACGCCGGTGCCGCGGAACCGCCCCTCGAAGTAGACGCCGGGCCAGGTGTACTGGCCCGCCTTCGTGACGCGGCCCGCGGTGTGCGCGTGGGTGAGCGGGCCGGCCGCGACCGGTGCCGGGGCCGCGCACGCCGTGCCGGTGGCGGTCACCGCCGTGGCGAACGCGGTGACGAGCAGTGCCGTGGATCTCGTCCTGTGCACAGGTTCCTCCACTGTGGACGGTCGGGGCGAGGCGGCGCTCCACCCCGACCGTAGCGGGAACCCCGGCTCCCGCACAGCGCCGGACGGCGGGTCAGCCCGGCGTGGCCGGTGCGGTCCCCGAGCCCCGGCAGGGGTACCCCCACAGGCCGAGGCCCTCCTGTTCCGCGGTCTTCTCCGCCTCGGCGAGCGCGCCCGCCGCTCCCCTGGCCCGCAGGACTCCCTGCCGCACGGCGAGGTAGGCGTAGTCGGTGCCGTCCGGGAGCTGCAGGGCGACCTCACCGGGGATGATGCTCGTGAACCGCACGGGCCGGCCCCGCAGCGTCGTCTCCGCGAACTCCCGCGCGGCGGCCGCCCAGCAGGGGGCGGGCGGGTCGAGCAGGGAGATCCGGGCGCGCACCCCGTCCGCCAGCTCGACGGTGCGGCCGTCGACGACACCGCGCACCACCTCGGCGGACGCCTCCTGCTCGGTGGTGGCCCGCGGGAACGTCCCGGCCGGTGCGCTCGGGACCGGCTCGGCGGTGCAGGCGGCGGCGAGCAGCGCCACCAGGGGGATCGGCGATCTGCGCGGCACCGGTCACGCGATCCGGGTGAAGATCACGCCGAGCGAGTCGATCTCGCTGCCGGCCCGGCCGTGGAACCCGGCGATCTGGAACCCCGGCGGCGCGGTGTAGGTGACGGCGTCGGGCGTCTCCGTGCCGCCGGACAGCGTGCGGCCGGTGTTCGTCGTGAAGCGGGCGTGGAAGATCCTCGTGCGCCCGTCGCGTTGCCCCGAGTGCAGGGTCACGGACGTGAGGTGCTCCCCCGCGGCCAGCGCCAGCTGCTGCGCGGTGCCGCCGTTCCCGCCGTGGCTGAACGACGTGCCGTCGGCGAGCGCGAGCCCGACCTGGTCGACGCGCGCACCGGCGCGGAGGCTCACCGAGGTGACGCGTTGTCCGGCCGGGACCGCGGCGACGTCGGTGAACGGGGTCCCGTGCGGGCCGCCCGAGACGTCGCTGAGCGACAGGGCGGGGTCGAGCGTCCACCGGAAGCCCGCCGTGATCGGGTAGTGGTCGGAGAGCATCTCGTCGTCCGCGGTGCGGAAGGCGGCGTTCTCGTTGGCGTACCGGGTGAGCTCCAGCGAGATGTACCTGTTGCCGCGGAACAGGATCTTGTCGACGACCTCGCACGCGTCGGTCACGGCGGCGTCGTCGCACACCAGCGCAGGGCTGCCGGCGGCGGGCGGCACGCCACCGCGTTCCTCCTGCACCCACGCGTCGGTGAGGCCGTTGGCGGAGACGAGGTCCCGGATGTTGTCCCCGGCGCGGGTGTAGCGGGTGTTGGTGTCACCCGCGACCACGACCGCGTTGCCCGCCGAGTTGGCCGTGATGGCGCGGGAGAGCTCGGTGATGTTGGCGCGGCGGGCGGCCAGGTCCGCCTCCGCCGTCCCCGCGTTGGAGTGCACGTTGTAGAAGTCGACGTAGACGCCCTCCGCGAACCGCACGCGGGAGAACGTGAACCCCTTCGGCGTCAGGCAGTCGGTGCCGTTGCACCTGTCCCACTTGTCCCGTGTGAGCTCGGAGTACGGGTAGGAGGACAGCGTGTTCAGCCCGTCGCCGAACGGTACACCGCCGCTGGTGGGCGTGCGGAACGGGTGGTCGTCGCCGGCGTAGAGCGCCGCGTGGTAGTTGAAGTCCTCCTGCACGTGGACGACGTCGTACCGCCCGATGCGCCGGCTGATGACCGGCGTGTTCACCCTCGGGTTGCCGCTGGAGAGCCCCTCCGGCAGCCCCGCCACGTTGTAGCTCAGCACCGAGAACGTCCCGGTGGTGGGCAGTGCGGCCGCGGCGGGGACCTCCGCGCCCGCCAGCACGCTCGCCACGACCACCCCGACGACGGCAACCGCTCTCGTCGACCTCACGGCTCGACTCCTGCCTCGAGTTCCAGCACGACGCCGCGACCGTAGGACAATACGAATAAGTTTCGTATCTCATGGACGTGACAACACGGTGCCCACACCGCAACGAAGACTGGGAACGGTGATCGTCCAGTGTGGAGTGAACGTTCGGTCCTAAACGGACGGAACTCGTGACCACGTTGCTCCAAACGGCAGTTCCACTACTGCGATCGCGACGTAGGGTGATCAGATCACGCGGCCCTGCCAGCGGATTTCGGGGAAGTTCGCCCACGTCGTCGCCGTGAGTGACAGGTCGCGCACGAGCAGAGAGTCGTCGAATGAACATCGAAACGGCGTTGAAAGAAGCAATGAACATCAGCGGAGCGGTGGGTGCCGCGCTCGTCGACTACGACAGCGGCATGTCGCTCGGCTCGATCGGCGGTGGCGACTGGCTGAACCTCGAGGTGGCGGCGGCCGGCAACACCGAGGTGGTGCGCTCCAAGCAGCGGGTGATCCAGGCCCTCAAGCTGAACGACGAGATCGAGGACATCCTGATCACGCTCAACCGCCAGTACCACCTGATCCGCCTGCTCAAGCCGGGTCAGCGCGGCGACTCGATGCTGTTCCTCTACCTCGTGCTGGACCGGGAGCGGGCCAACCTCGCGCTAGCCCGGCACAGCCTGCGGGGCATCGAAGCCGACCTGACGGTGTGAGCGACATGGCCACAGAGGCAGCGCACGACCACGGCGCGCTGCCCATGCGCAGGCGCAGGGCCATGCCGGAGGCGGCTGCGCCGATGTCCAGGCCCATCGGGCAGGGCTCCGTCGCGAAGCTGATGACGGAGGCGCTGCGCGACGTCCACGGCGACATCGACTCGATCTCGATCAACGGCGTGCTGATCGCGACCAGGGACGGCCTGGTGCTGTGCGGCGTCACGCGCGGCATCGAGGACGACGGGGTGGCGGCGATGGCCGCGGCGGCCGCCGGTCTGGCCGGCCAGTTCACCGCGCAGGCGGGCGTCGGCAACCCGCGGGCGGTGTTCTTCGAGGGGGACTCGGGGCAGGTCGGCGTGTTCGCCGTCGACGCCGACACGTTGCTGGTGGTCCTCGGCACCCGGGACACCACCATGGGGATGTTCAACGTCGTGGCGAAGCAGGCACTGGCCCTGCTGCAACACGCGGTCGCCACCCGCCGATGAGGCAGGCGGGGTGACCGGGAGTGCCGCAAACTCCCGGTCACCCCGCGAGGCTTCTAGTGGTGTGGCTCGGAACGTTGCCGGGGGAATGCGCGGTCAGACGGGCGCATCGTGGTGCCGCCCCCACGTCCTCGTACTGGTTGTACGGGGGCGTGGGGGCGGTGCCGCGAGGTGTCCTGCTGAGCGTGTATTACCTCGCCGACGTTCCGAGTCGCGCCACTAGCGGTGGTTCAGCCGGTGGTACGCGGGCTTGGACCGCAGGTTCTCGTCGAACAGGCAGGCCGCGCCCTCACCGGGGAACACGTCCGGCACCCACGAGTGCCGGTCGGTGAAGCCCCACGTCGTGAACTCGACGCACCGCTTCACCGCGTGGCAGGCGTCCCACACCTGGCCGAAGTAGTCGGCCTGGGCGGTGAGCTTCTCCGGCGTGACGGGCAACGGGATCCGCACGTCGGCCTCGGTGATCGCGACGTCCACGCCGAGCGCGGCGAACCGCTGGATGTTCTCCCGCACGCCTTCCGGGAACCCGTACATCAGCGACAGGTGCGCCTGGATCCCGACGCCGTGGATCGGGACTCCCTGGCGCTTCAACGACTTCACGAGCTCGTAGGTCGCGTCGCTCTTCGCGTTGAGACCTTCGATGTTGTAGTCGTTGACGTAGAGCTTCGCCGACGGGTCGGCGGCGTGGGCCCAGCGGAACGCGTCGGCGATGTAGCCGTCGCCGAGCTTGGTCTGGAACACCGTCGGCCGGCGCGTGCCGTCCTCGTTGAACGCCTCGTTGACGACGTCCCACGCCCGGATCTTGCCGCGGAAGCGGCCGGCCTCGACGGCGATGTGCTGCCGGACGACGCCGCGCAGCTCCGCCGCCTCCAGGCCGCCGACCCAGTCGGGCAGCTGGCTGTGCCACACCAGCGTGTGCCCGCGGATCGACTTGCCGGTCTTCTTGGCGTAGTCCACGATCGCGTCCGCGCCGGACCAGTCGTACTGGCCGCGCACGGCCTCGACCGTGCCCCACTTCATCTCGTTCTCGGGCGTGACGCTGTCGAACTCGCGCGTCAGCACCTTCTGGTAGTCCGCCTCGGCGGCCAGGTGCTGGGCAGCCACCGCGCTGCCCACCCACCGGTTCGTGCTGTGCTTCAGAGGTCCCGCGGCTGACGCGGGGACGGTCTGCGTCAGCACCATCAACACCGCGGCACCAACGGCTAATCGGGTTCGCACGGATTCACTCCCTTGTGAGTCAGCCCTTCACCGAGCCGGTGAGGCCTCCGACCATGCGGCGTTCGGCGAGCACGAAGAACGTGAGCGCGGGGATCATGGACAGCGCGGTGAAGGCGAGGACCTTCGCGGTGTCCTGCGTGTGCTCTGACTGGAACATGGCCACGCCGAGCGGCAGCGTGAAGTTCGTGGAGTCGTTGAACACCAGCAGCGGCAACAGGAAGAAGTTCCAGCTGGTGACGAACGCCAGCACCGACACCGTGATCAGCGCCGGCCTCGACAGCGGCAGCAGGATCCGCCAGAAGAAGCCCAGCTTCGCCGCGCCGTCGAGCAGCGCCGCGTCCTCGAGCTCACCGGGGATCGCGTGCATGAACGGCCGCAGGATCACGATCGTCACCGGCAGCGAGAACGCCGCCTCCGGGATCGCGACGCCGAGCGGGTTCTCCAGCAGGCCGAGCTGGCGCAGCCACAGGTACAGCGGCAGCGCCGCGACGCCCAGCGGGAACAGCAGGCCGAGCGTGAACAGGGTGTAGAGCCCTTCCCTGCCCCGGAACGCGTAGCGGGACAGCGCGAACGCCGCCATCGAGCCGAGCCCGACCGCGAGCGTCGTCGCGATGACCGCGATCAGCGCGCTGTTGCCGAGCAGCCGCCAGAACTGCGGCGAGGTGGCGACCTCGACGTAGTTGTCGAAGACGAACGGACCCGGCAGGCCGGCGGGTGAGGAGTTGATCTGCGCCGTGGTGCGGAAACCGCCCAGCACGACGAACAGCAGCGGCACCACCGTCACGCCGACGACGGCGATCGCGGCCACGTACCCGGTGATGTTGTTGCGGCGCAACACCTCAGCGCACCCCCGACGTCACGGCGCCCTCGGTGTCCCGGCGCAGGGCGAACCGCTGGTAGAACAATGCGAAGACGAAGCAGATGATGAACAGGATCACCGCGACCGCGCTGCCGAAGCCGAACTCGTAGCGCTTGAAGCCGTGGTCGGTCAGGTAGACCGCCATGGTCGTGGACGCGTTGGCGGGACCGCCGAGCGTCATGATCCAGACCAGGTCGAACAGCTGGAGCGACCCGATCACCGACAGGAAGATCCACACGCGGATCGTCGGGCCCAGCAACGGGAGCACGACGTGCCGGGTGATCTGCCAGGGGCTCGCGCCGTCGAGGGCGGCGGCTTCCCGCAGCTCCTCCGGCACGCCCTGCAGCCCTGCCAGCAACAGGATCACGCCGAACCCGATGTACTTCCACGTGATCACGAGGAACAGCGTGTAGAGCACCATCGACTGGTCGGCGAGCCACAGCTGCACGAGGCCGCCGAGTCCCACCGCGCGCAGGATCTCGTCGACGAACCCGCCCGGCTGCAACATGAGCAGCCAGATCACGGCGGTCACGGCCTCGGACAGCACGTACGGCGCGAAGACGACCATGCGCAGGAACGTCCGGCCGCGCAGCTTGCGGTTGAGCAGCATCGCCAGGCCGATGCTCAGCGGCAGCTGCACGACGATGGACAGCACCGCGATGATCAGGTTGTGCCCGACGGCGCTCTGGAAGACGTCACCGGACAGGGCGTCGACGTAGTTGTCGAGCCCCACGAAGTCCGTGAGGGGGCCGAAGCCGCTCCACGAGTAGAGGCTGTAGTACGCGGCGACCCCGATCGGGATCATGACGAACCCGACGAACAACACCAGTGCCGGGGCCAGCAGCAGGGCCAGCTCGAGGCGGGTGCGGAGTCGGGACCGCCGCCGGGTGCCCCCGGCCGCTGGCGCGTGCGGCACGGGGGCGGTCGGCGGCCGCGTGGTGATCGCGGCACTCATCATTTGTTCCCGGCGGCTGCTTCGCTCACCGATTTCACGATGGTGTCGGGTCCGCCCTGACCCGCGAAGAAGTTCGCGATGGTGTCGTTCAGGGCTTGGCCGACCTTGGTCGGGAACGCGGTGTCGAAGTAGAGCTGCAGGTGCGACGCCTTGCTCACGGTGTCGGCGATCGTCTTGTGGTTCTCGCTCTTCAGCGCGGCCACACCCGCGGGGGTCACCGGCAGACCGGAGTTGGTCTCGGCGAGGATCTTCTGCACGTCGTCGCTCACGATGTGACCGAGGAACTCCGCGCACGCCTGGGCCGCGCGGGTGGTGCAGGAGAACCCGTCACCGCCGCCCACGAGCACGCTCGGGTCGCCCTGTCCGCCCGGCACGGTCGGGAAGGGGAACCAGCCGATCTTGGAGCTGAGCTCCTTGTCCTCGGTCAGCGCCTGCATCACGTCCGGGTTCCAGTCGCCCTGCAGTTCCATGGCGGCCTTGCCGTTCGCGAGCATGCCGGCCGAGCTGCCGGCGCCCTGCTGGGCGGGCGTCCCGACGAAGCCCTCCTGGAACGGCTTGGTGTCCAGGAACGCCTTGAGGTTCTCCCCCGCCTTGAGGAAGCACGGGTCGGTCAGCTCGGTCTTCTCGACGGCCTTCTTCAGCGTGTCGACCGAGCACTGGCGCACCGCGAAGTAGGCCCAGTAGAACGCGTCGGGCCAGCGGTCCTTGCCGCCGATGGCGATCGGCACCGTGCCCGCGCCCTTGAGCTTGGCGACGGCCGCGTTGAGCTCGTCCAGCGTCTTCGGCGCCGAGGTGACTCCCGCGGCGGTGAAGAGGTCCTTGCGGTACCAGAACCCGACCGCGTGGACGAGGTACGGCGCGCCGTACTGCTTGCCGTTGACCTTCCAGCCGTCGGCGTTCTTGCCGAGCGGGCCGATCCAGCCCGACGACGCCTGCGTGATGTCGGCGACCTTGCCGGACTTCAGCTGGTCGGCGAGCGCGCCGCCGCCCCACTGCTGGTAGAGGTCCGGTGGGGTGCTGCCCTGCAAGGCCAGGGGCACCTTGGTCTGGAACTGCTCGTTCTGGATCGGTTCGATCGTGAACGAGGTGTTCGGGTGGCTCTTGTGGAAGTCGTCGGCGATCTGCTGCCACTTCGACTTCATGGGCTCGGTGGTGCGGTTGTGCCACCAGGTGAGCGTGACCGGTCCTTCGGTGGAGGCGTCTGAGCCTCCACCACTGCACCCGGCCAGCACTAACGCCGCGGCGGCGATGAGAGCAAGGGGCTTCTTGGAACGCATGAGGGGTCCACTCCTGACGACGTCGGCCGAGTTGGACTGCGTGTGTTGGGGCAAGAGACTCCCGCCTCAGCCCGCCTCGTGTCAATCGTTGTCGATAACGTTTTACACGGCTAGCCTGAGCCGGTGCCTCCTCGCCAACGCGTCACCATTCGAGACGTCGCCGCCCAAGCCGGCGTCTCGGTGGCCACCGTGTCCAAGGTCCTCAACCAGCGGTACGGCGTCTCAGCGGACACGTTCGCGCGGGTCACGGCCGTGATCAAGGAACTGGGTTACGAGGCCAGCCTCGTCGCGCAGAGCCTGCGCAACCACCGCACGAACGTCATCGGGATCCTCGTCGCCGACATCGAGCCGTTCAGCACCGAACTGCTCAAGGGCGCGGCGGACGCCATCCGCGGCACGGGCTTCGAACTGGTCGTCTACTCGGCCGGCGGCCGGACCGGTGACCCGCAGGGCTGGGAGCACCGCTACCTGACGCGGCTCAGCGGCACCCTCGTCGACGGCGCCGTGCTGGTCACGCCCGCCGTCGACCTCGAAGGCATTCCCGGCACGCCCGTCGTCGCGGTCGACCCGCACACCGGGCGCGCGGCGCTGCCGACCGTCGACTCCGACAACCTGCACGGCGGACGGCTCGCGACCGAGCACCTGCTCGCGCTGGGCCACCGCCGGATCGCGATGCTCACCGGCCGCGAGGACCTGAAGTCCGCCCAGCAGCGCGAGACCGGCTACCGGGGAGCCCTCGCCAGCGCGGGCATCGCGGTGGACGAGAGCCTGGTCCGCCGCGGTGACTACGACGCCGAGGTCGCCGCCGCGTCGGCACGCGAGCTCCTGAGCGCGCCCGACCGGCCGACCGCCGTGTTCGCCGCCAACGACACCACCGCCATCGCGGCCATCGGCGCGGCGCTCGAGCTCGGGCTGCGCGTGCCGGAGGACCTGTCGGTGGTCGGTTTCGACAACATCCCCGAGTCCGCGCTGTGCACACCACCGATCACCACGGTGGAACAGCCGATCCGCGAAATGGGCCACCGCGCCCTCGAACTGCTCGTGCGGCTCATCAACGGCGACGAGCCCGCCGACACCCACATCACCCTCGGCACCGAGCTGGTCGTCCGGCAGTCGACCCGCCCCCTGACTCCGTGAGGTCGTTCCTGTGACAACAGAAGCCACGACGCCGGCCGAGCTCTGGCGCAACCCCCACGTCCCCGTGGCCGACCGCGTGCGCGACCTCGTCGCCCGCATGACGCCGCAGGAGAAGATCGCCCAGCTGCAGGGCATCTGGGTGGGCATCGACGCCGTCGGCGAGATGGCACCGCACCAGCACGAGTTCGCCGTGACGCCACAGGACTTCGACGCGCTGACCAGCAACGGCATCGGTCAGCTCACCCGCGTCTTCGGCACCCGGCCGATCGCGCCGGAGGTGGGTGCGCGCACGCTCGCCCGCACCCAGCGGCAGGTCATCGAGTCGAGCCGGTTCGGCATTCCCGCGGTGGTGCACGAGGAGTGCCTGACCGGGCTCGCCGCCTGGCAGGCCACGGTGTACCCGTCGCCGCTGGGCTGGGGCGCGACCTTCGAGCCGGACCTGGTGCGGCGCATGGCCGCGAAGATCGGCGAGTCGATGCGCCGCCTCGGCGTGCACCAGGGCCTCGCGCCCGTCCTCGACGTCACGCGCGACCTGCGCTGGGGTCGTGTCGAGGAGACCATCGGCGAGGACCCGCACCTGGTCGGCACCATCGGGTCGGCCTACGTCGCCGGCCTGGAGTCGTCGGGCGTCGTGTCGACGTTGAAGCACTTCGCGGGATACTCGGCCTCGCGGGCCGGCCGCAATCACGCGCCGGTGTCGATCGGGCCGCGCGAGTTCGCGGACGTGATCCTGCCGCCGTTCGAGATGGCACTGCGGGCGGGCGCCAGGTCGGTGATGAACTCCTACGCCGACAACGATGGCGTGCCCGCGGCCTCGGACACCACGCTGCTCACCGACCGCCTGCGCGACCTGTACGGCTTCACCGGGACCGTGGTCGCCGACTACTTCTCGGTGGCGTTCCTGCACAAGCTGCACGGCGTCGCCGCCGGCCGTGAGGACGCCGCCGCGCTCGCGCTCACCGCGGGCATCGACGTCGAGCTGCCCACCGTGGACTGCTTCGGCGAGCCGCTGCTGGAGGGCCTCCAGCACGGCCGCGTCGACCTGGAGCTCGTCGACAGGGCGCTGTCCCGCGTGCTGGCGCAGAAGTTCGAGCTGGGTCTGCTCGACCCCGGCTACTCCCCCGCCGCCGAGTCCAACGTGGACCTCGACGACGAGGAGTCGCGCGCACTGGCCCGCGAGGTCGCCGAGCGGTCGATCGTGTTGCTGCAGAACGACGGCGTGCTGCCGTTGTCCGGCAAGCGCCTGGCCGTCGTCGGTCCCCGCGCGGACGAGGCCGGCGCGATGATGGGCTGCTACTCGTTCCCCCTGCACGTCGGCGTGCACCACCCGGACGTCGACATGGGCATCGACGTCCCGACGGTGCTGGACGCGCTGCGCGAGGACCACGACGTGGTGTTCGCGCTCGGCTGCCCGGTGCTCGGCGGCACGGACGAGGAGATCGCCGAGGCCGTCGAGGCCGCCCGGCAGGCCGAGGTCTGCGTCGTCGTGCTCGGCGACCACGCCGGTCTGTTCGGCAGGGGCACGTCCGGCGAGGGCTGCGACGCCGAGGACCTGAAGCTGCCGGGACGGCAGGAGGAGCTGCTGGAGGCGGTGCTCGGCACCGGCATGCCGGTGGTGCTCGTGCTGCTGTCCGGCCGCCCCTACGACCTGTCGCGGCAGGCCGACCGGCTCGCCGCCGTCGTGTGCGGCTTCTACCCCGGCCAGGAGGGCGCGGCGGCGCTCGCGGGGGTGCTCGGCGGACGCGTGAACCCGTCCGGCCGGCTCCCGGTGAGCTTCCCCGGCGCCGGGTCGACCCAGCCCTCGACCTACCTGAGCCCCCAGCTCGGGCGGCGCTCCGAGGTCAGCAACGTCGACCCGACGCCGCTGTACCCGTTCGGCCACGGCCTGTCCTACGCGCCCGCGACGTGGGTGGCGGTGGGCAGCGAGGAACGCGAGTGGCCGACCGACGGCGTCTGCAAGGTGCACGTGGTGCTGCGCAACGAGCTGGAGGTGGCGACCACCGAGGTGGTGCAGATCTACCTGCACGACCCGGTGGCCGAGGTCGCCCGGCCCGTCCGGCTGCTGGTCGGTGCCCTGAAGGTCGACCTGGAACCGGGGCAGACCAGGACCGTGACCGCCGAGCTGCACGCGGACCTCACCTCCTACACCGGTCGTTCGGGCCGGCGGCAGGTCGACACGGGTGACGTCGAGTTGCACGTCGGCACGTCCAGCGCGAACATTCACACAGCGCTGCGGCTGACTCTGGCCGGCGAGAAGCGCGAGGTCGGGTTCGACCGCGTGATGTCGGCGGTGTTCGACGCGCGGTAGCGGCCTTCGCGGCATCGGCCTCGCCGCCCGGTAACGTCCGATGCGGACAAAACGGGCGGCGAAGGGGTTGTTGTGCTGGAGATCAGCGGACTGACGTGGGCAGTCACGATCGGGTTGATCATCGTGCTGCTGGCGGTCGACCTCGTGCTCGCCGCCGTGCGCCCGCACAAGGTCGGCTTCCGCGAGGCCACGGCGTGGTCGGTGTTCTACATCCTCGTGGCCGTCGGGTTCGGCGTGTGGTTCCTGAGCGCCTACGGCGGCCAGGCCGGCACCGAGTACTTCGCCGGCTACATCGTCGAGAAGAGCCTCTCGGTCGACAACCTGTTCGTCTTCGTGATCATCATGACGACGTTCCTGGTGCCCGAGGAGCACCAGCACAAGGTGCTGACGTTCGGCATCGTGCTGGCGCTCGTCATGCGCGGCATCTTCATCGCCGTCGGCGCCACGCTGCTGTCGCTGTTCTCGTTCATGTTCCTGCTGTTCGGCCTGCTGCTGATCTACACGGCCGTGCAGCTGTTCCGGCACCGCAACGAGGACCCGGACGTCGAGAACAACGTCGTCGTGACCACCGCCCGCAAGCTGCTGCCCGTCACCGACGACTACGTGGGCGGCAAGATCTTCACCCGCGTCGACGGCCGGCGGATGGCCACGCCGTTGTTCGTGGTGCTCGTGGCCATCGGCGGCGTCGACCTGCTGTTCGCGCTCGACTCGATCCCCGCGGTGTTCGGCGTGACCGAGGAGCCCTTCATCGTGTTCGCGGCGAACGCGTTCGCGCTGCTGGGCCTGCGGGCGTTGTTCTTCCTGGTCAAGGGCCTGCTCGACCGGCTCGTCTACCTGTCGGCCGGACTCGCGGTGATCCTCGCGTTCATCGGCGTGAAGCTGATCCTGCACTGGGCGCACGTCGACATCTCGCCGAGCGTGCCCGAGGTGCCGACGCCGCTGAGCCTCGGCGTGATCATCTCGATCCTGGTGGTCGTGACGGTGGCGAGCCTCGTCAAGACGCGCAACGACCCAGCTGCGAAGGCACACCCCGGCTCGCTGCGCGGGCAGCGGGAACGCGAGGAGGACTGATCCCGGCGGCGGGAGCGGCGTGCGCGCCCCGCACCCGGCGGGGCAGCTGCGCGACGAGGGTCGGCGGGCCGACCGCGGGCAGCGCGTCGAGGCACTCGCGGGCCGTGGGACGGCCGCCGGCCGACTGCGAGGTCATGGCCATCAGCAGGTTCTTCAGGTCGAACGGCAGGTCCTCCGGCACCTCGGGGACCTGGTGCGGTCGGCCGGTCAGGCACTCGAGCAGCAGCACGCCGAGCGCGTAGACGTCGACCGCCGACGTGATCTCGCCGCCGTGCTGCTGCTCGGGCGCCTGGTAGGCCATCGTGCCGAAGATCTGGCCGGCCAGCGTCAAGCGCGCGCTGTCGACGAGGTGCGCTAGGCCGAAGTCGACCAGGCGCGGGGCGTCGTTGTCGCCGAGCAGCACGGTCGCGGGCTTGACCCCGCAGTGGACGAACCCCTCCGCGTGCACGTGGACCAGCGCGTCGGCCAGCGCGGCACCGAGCCGGCGGACGTCGGCGATGCCGAGGCACCCGCCGGCGACCCGGTCGTGCAGCGTGCGGCCCTCGACCCGCTCCAGCACCGCGTAGGGCATCTCGGCGGACGGGTCGGCGTCGAACACCGAGACCAGCGCCGGGTGCGACAGCCGCGCGAGCGCGCGGATCTCGTCGTCGATGCGGCGCGCGTCCTGCGGGTCCCTGCCCGGCCGGAAGAACTTGATGGCGACGTCGCGCGCCAGCACGGTGTCGCGGCCGCGGCGCACTTCGGCCCTTCCGCTCGTGGTCAGCGGTTCGCCGACCTCGTACCGGTCGGCGAGGAGTGTCGTGTCCGGCATGGTCGAGGATGCCCACCGACCGGGTGATCCAATCGCGGGCGCCGGACTCGGCTCGGTAACGGGCGTCTCAGCGGACTCCGGTCCGTCTGGCCGAGGTGGACGCGCGGACCACCAGCTCGGGCTGGAACTTCACGTGCCGGTGCTCGTGGTCCGGCTCGTTCTCCGCCAGCAGCAGCTGCGTCGCGGTACGGCCCAGTTGTTCGCGCGGCTGGCGCACGGACGTCAGCGGGACGGCGGCGGCCGCGGCGAACTCGATGTCGTCGTAGCCGACCACCGCGAGGTCGTCCGGGACGCGCAGGCCCTGCTGCGTCATCGACTGGAGCAGACCGAGCGCGAGCAGGTCGTTGGCGCAGAACGCCGCGGTGGGGCGTCTGCCGGAGGGCAGGCCGACGAGCCGGTCCCCCGCGTTGCGGCCCTCGCCCACCTGCAGACCCCTGGTCTCGAGGAAGGTGAGCGCGTCGGCCGGCAGTCCCGCGTTCGCGACGGCGCGCCGGGCGCCCTCGTGGCGGTCGCGCACCTGCTGGATCGACAGCGGGCCGCCGACCACCGCGATGCGGGTGTGGCCGCTCTCGATCAGGTGGGTCACCGCGAGCTCGCCGCCGAGGACGTCGTCGACGGCCACCGAGCAGCGCGTGCCGTCGGTCGCCTCGCGGTCGACCAGCACGACGGGCGTGCCGCGGTCGGCGAGCTGGGCGCTCTCGGTGTCGACCGGGGTGATCAGGATGCCCTCGACGCGTTGTTCGTGCAGCAGCTCCAGGTACTCGCGCTCGCGGCCGTCGTCGGAGGCGCTGTTGCACAGGAAGAGCGCGAGGCCCGCGTCCCTGGCCGCGTCCTCGACGCCGCGGGCCACGTCGGTGAAGAACGGGTTCGCCGCGTCGAGCACGACGTAGGCGAGGACCCGGCTGCGCCCGGCCCGCAGCTGGCGCGCGGACTCGTTGCGCACGAAGCCGAGCTGCTCGATGGCGGCGAGAACCCGTTGCCTGGTCGCGGGAGCGACGACGTCGGGGCGGTTCAGCACGTTGGAGACGGTCGCGTTCGACACGCCGGCGTGCTGTGCGACGTCGCGGATGCCCACTGACGGCTTCACCGGCGGCTCCTTTGTTGAAACGTGACAACGAATCGTACCCCGCAAGTCTTGACATGGTGACGCAGCGCACCCAGAGTGCACGTAACTCAACCGTTAAAACGTTTCAACGAGGAGACGGAGACGGACGTGGACCGACCTCCCGTGGTGGCGCTGGACGAGGTGAGCAAGTCCTTCGGCGCCGTCCGCGCGTTGTCCGGGGTGTCGCTGCGGCTGCTGCCGGGCGAGGCCCACGCCCTGCTCGGGGAGAACGGCGCCGGCAAGTCGACGCTGATCAAGACGCTGGCCGGCGTCCACCGCCCGGACTCGGGCCGGGTGCTGGTCGACGACGAGCCCGTGAGGTTCTCTGGTCCCGCCGACGCGCTCGCGGCCGGAATCGCGATCATCTACCAGGAACCGACGCTGTTCGGCGACCTGTCGGTGGCGGAGAACGTGTTCATGGGCCGCCAGCCGCTCGGGCTCGGCCGCCGCATCGACGTCGCCACCATGCACGCGCGGACCTCGGAGTTGTTCTCCCGCCTGGGAGTCCGCCTCGACCCGGCCCGTCCGGCACGTGGACTGTCCATTGCGGACCAGCAGCTCGTGGAGATCGCCAAGGCGTTGTCGTTCGACGCCCGCGTGATCGTGATGGACGAACCCACGGCCGCTCTCTCGGCGCACGAGGTGCAGCGGCTTTTCGGTGTGGTGCAGGCGTTGCGCGCGCAGGACGCCGCGGTGCTGTTCGTGTCGCACCGGCTCGACGAGGTCTTCGAGCTGTGCCAGCGCGCGACCGTGCTGCGCGACGGTGAGTTCGTCTGGTCCGGTCCGCTGGACGACGAGACGCCGGACTCGCTGGTGCGCCGCATGGTCGGCCGCGAGCTGTCGCAGCTCTTCCCCAAGGAGGACACGACACCGGGCGAGGTTCTCCTGTCGGTGCAACGGCTGACGCGGGAGGGCGTGTTCACCGACGTGTCGTTCGACGTGCGGGCGGGCGAGATCGTCGCCCTGTCCGGACTCGTCGGCGCCGGCCGCAGCGAGGTCGCGCGGGCGGTCTTCGGCATCGACCGGCCGGACGGCGGGTCCGTGCACGTGCGCGGCAGGAAGCTCAAGTACGGCTCCCCCACCGCCGCGATGGCCGCGGGCATCGGGTTCGTGCCCGAGGACCGCCGCCAGCAGGGGCTCGTGATGGACGCGTCCATCGAGCGCAACACCGCGCTCGCCTCGCTCGGCAGGTTGTCGACGTTCGGGCTGCTGCGGCGCCGGTCGGAGAGCGCGCTGGCCGAGGACTGGGCGGTCAGGCTGCGGCTGAAGTTCGCGCGGCTGAGCGATCCCGTCGGCGTGCTGTCCGGCGGCAACCAGCAGAAGGTCGTGCTCGCGAAGTGGCTGGCGCGCAAGCCGTCCGTGCTCATCGTCGACGAGCCGACGCGCGGCATCGACGTCGGCACGAAGGCCGAGGTGCACCGCCTGCTGTCGGAGCTCGCGGGGCAGGGCGTCGCGGTGCTGATGATCTCGTCGGAGCTGCCGGAGGTGCTGGGGATGGCCGACCGCGTGCTGGTGATGCACGAAGGCCGGCTGGTGGAGGAGCTGGCGCGCGACGAGGCCACCGAGGAACGCGTCGCGCTCGCGGCCGCCGGGCAGGTGGCCCGGTGACCACCACCGCCGTCGCACCCTCCCGCCGCACCGCCGCCCGCCGCCTCACCACCCGCGTCGGCCGCGTCCGCGAGCTCGGCATCGTCGTGGCGCTGGCGCTCGTCGTCCTCCCCACCGCGATCGTCAACCCCCGGTTCGTCCAGCCGCAGAGCCTGCGCGACCTCCTGCTCAACGCCTCGATCGTCGCGCTGCTCGCCGTCGGCCAGACGCTCGTCGTGATCACCCGCAACGTCGACCTGTCGGTCGGGTCGGTGCTCGGCCTGTCCGCGTTCCTGACCGCCCAGCACTTCGCCGACCACCCCGGCACCCCCCTCGTGCCGGGCATCGGGTTCGGCATCGCCGTCGGACTGGCGTGCGGGCTGCTCAACGGCCTGCTGGTGGCGCTGGGCAACGTCCCCAGCCTCGTCGTCACCCTCGGCACGCTCTACGTGTTCCGCGGCGTCGACTACGCACTCGCCCAAGGGCAACAGGTCAACGCCGCCAACCTGCCGGACGCGCTGCTGGACCTGGGCAGCAGCCGGGTCCTGGGCGTCCCGGTCCTCGTCCTGGTCACCGTCGCGGTGATCGCCGTCGCCGCCGTGTACCTGCGGTCGTACCGGTCGGGCCGCGAGCTCTACGCGATCGGCTCGAACCCGGAGGCGGCGGTGCTGGCCGGCATCCCGGTCGCCAAGCGGACCCTGACGACGTTCGTCCTCTCCGGACTGGTCGCGGGACTCGCCGGAGCGTTGTGGGTGGCCCGGTACGGCACAGTCGACGCGGCGGCGGGCACCGGGCTGGAGCTCCAGGTCGTCGCGGCGGTGGTCGTCGGCGGCGTCGCGATCTTCGGCGGATCCGGGACGGTCGCGGGTGCCGCGCTCGGCGCGTTGCTGCTGGGCACGATCACCAGCTGCCTGGTGGTGCTGCAGATCCCCGCGTTCTGGCAGCAGGCCATCTCCGGCGCGCTGCTGCTGAGCGCCATCACCGTCGACCGGCTCCTCGCGCTCCGCCTGGCGAAAGCCCTGCGCACCACGGAAGGGACCAGCCATGCGTAACCTCCTGCGGTGGGAGACCGCGCTGGTGTTCCTGCTGGTCGTCGTGGCGCTGACGGGCCAGGTCAGCACCAGTGGGTCGTTCCTGTCCGGCGGCAACCTCTTCTACCTCGGCCTCGACATCGGCGAGATCGCCCTCATCGCGCTGCCGCTGACCCTGGTGATCGTCGCGGGCGAGATCGACCTGTCCGTCGCGTCGGTGCTGGGGCTGTCGAGCGCGCTGATCGGCTGGCTGTGGAACGCCGGCTGGTCGCTGGAAACGATCCTGCCGACGGTGGTCGTCGTGGGCGCGGTGTGCGGGGCGGTCAACGGCCTGCTGGTCACCCGGCTCGGGCTGCCGTCGCTCGCGGTCACCATCGGCACCTTGGCGTTGTACCGCGGTCTCGCCCTGGTCGTGCTGGGCGACACGGCCGTCGCCGACTTCCCGGCCAGCTACACGTCGTTCGGCACGACCCCGTTGCCCGGTACGAACATCCCGTACCCGATCGTGCTGGCCGCGGTCCTCGCGGTGCTGTTCGGCGTCGCGCTGCACGCCAGCTCGTTCGGCCGGTCCGTCTACGCGATCGGCGCGAACGAGGAGGGCGCGCGCTTCTCCGGCATCAGGGTCAAACGGATCAAGCTGACGCTCTTCGTGCTCGCCGGCGCGGTCGCCGCGGTCGCCGGCATCGTCTACACGTTCCGCTTCTCCAGCGCCCGCGCGGACAACGGCGTCGGGCTCGAGCTGGCCGTCGTCGCCGCCGTCCTGCTCGGCGGCGTGTCCATCTTCGGCGGCAGGGGCACGCTCTTCGGCGTGCTCGCCGGGGTGCTGCTGCTGGGTGGCCTGCGCAACCTGCTGATCCTGCAGGACACCTCGACCGAGGTCCTCACCATCGTCACCGGCCTCCTGCTGCTGGTGAGCGTTCTCGCCCCTTCGATCACCCGACGCGTCGCAACTCTGAGGAAGGCCGCGCCATGAACACACGTCTAGTGCTCGCCCTGGCGATCTCCGGGGCAGTCGCGCTCACCGCCTGCGGTGGCGGCACCACGAAGGACAGCGCCGGGCAGCAGACCGGTGGCGCCACCAACTCCGCGAAGGCCGACCCGAACGCGGCGGTCAAGGAAGGCCTGAAGATCACGTTCCTACCCAAGCAGGTCAACAACCCGTACTTCACCGTGGCGCAGAAGGGCGCGGAGAGCGCGGGCACGGCGATCAAGGGCGAGGTCAAGGCCACCGGACCGTCCGACGCCGCCGCGTCGTCGCAGGTCACCTACATCAACACCGCGGCGCAGCAGAAGCAGGACGCGCTGGTGATCTCGGCGAACGACGCCAACGCCGTGGCGCCCGCGCTGAAGACCGCGCGGTCGCAGGGGCTCAAGGTCGTCACGTTCGACTCCGACGCCGCACCGGACGCGCGGGACGTGTTCATCAACCAGGCCACCTCGAACGAGATCGCGGCCGGCCAGGTGAAGCTGGTCGCCGACGCGGTCGGCGGCAGCGGGGAGATCGCGATCCTGTCCGCGACTCCCAACGCCACCAACCAGAACGCGTGGATCGAGGTCATGAAGACCGAGCTCGCGAAGCCGGAGTACTCGGGCCTGAAGCTCGTGGAGACGGCGTACGGCAACGACGACGACCAGACGTCGTTCCAGAAGACCCAGGGCCTGCTGCAGGCGCACCCGAACCTCAAGGGCATCATCTCGCCGACCACCGTCGGTGTCGCCGCGGCCGCCCGCTACCTCAGCTCGTCGGAGTACAAGGGCAAGGTCCAGCTCACGGGTCTGGGCACGCCGAACCAGATGCGCAAGTTCGTGCAGGACGGCACCGTGAAGTCGTTCGCGCTGTGGGACCCGAGCAAGCTCGGCTACCTCGCCACCTACACCGCGGCCGCGCTCGCGTCCGGGCAGATCACCGGTGCCGAGGGCGAGAAGTACAAGGCCGGTGAGCTCGGCGACTACACGATCGGCGCCAAGGGCGAGGTCGTCCTCGGCCCGCCGACCGTGTTCACCAAGGACAACATCGACAAGTTCGACTTCTGACGTGCGCGTCTGCTTCACGTTGCGGGTCCGCCCGGACCGTCTTGACGAGTACCGGGCGCGGCACCGCGAGGTCTGGCCGGAGATGCGGGCCGCCCTCACCGAGGCGGGGTGGCGCAACTACTCGCTCTTCCTCGACGCCGGCGGCCTGCTCGTCGGCTACCTGGAGTGCGACGACTTCGACGCGGCGCTCGCGGAGATGGCGCGCACCGAGGTGAACGCGCGCTGGCAGAACGAGATGGCGGAGTTCTTCGTCGGTGACGGCCACGCCGACGAACGGATGCGGCCCCTCGACGAGGTCTTCCACCTCGACTGAGTTTTGGGGAGAACAAGATGAGCGTGAAAGACGCGCTGCGCGGGCAACGGATCGAGACCCCGTCGTGGGCCTATGCCAACTCGGGCACCCGGTTCAAGGTGTTCGCGCAGCAGGGAGTTCCGCGCACGCCGTACGAGAAGATCGACGACGCGGCGGTGGTGCACCGGCTGACCGGTGTCGCGCCGACCGTCGCGTTGCACATCCCGTGGGACAGGGTCGACGACTACGGCAAGCTCGCTTCGCACGCACGGGACCGCGGTGTCGCGCTCGGTGCCATCAACTCCAACGTGTTCCAGGACGACGACTACAAGCTCGGCAGCGTCTGCCACCCGGACCCGGTGGTGCGGCGCAAGGCACTCGACCACCTGCTCGAGTGCGTCGACATCATGGACGCCACGGGGTCGCGCGACCTGAAGCTGTGGTTCGCCGACGGTCTCAACTACCCCGGTCAGGACGACATCCGTGCGCGCCAGGACCGGCTCGCCGAGGCGTTGCACGCGACGTACGAGCGGCTCGGTGCCGACCAGCGGATGTTGCTGGAGTACAAGCTGTTCGAGCCCGCGTTCTACGTGACGGACGTGCCGGACTGGGGCACGGCGTTCGCGCACTGCACGCAGCTGGGCGAGAAGGCGCAGGTCGTGATCGACACCGGGCACCACGCGCCGGGCACGAACATCGAGTTCATCGTGTCGTTCCTGTTGCGGGCGGGGAAGCTCGGCGCGTTCGACTTCAACTCGCGCTTCTACGCCGACGACGACCTGATGGTCGGGGCGGCGGACCCGTTCCAACTGTTCCGGATCATGCACGAGATCGTGCTGGCGGACGCGCTGACGCCGTCGGCGGGCATCGCGTTCATGCTCGACCAGTGCCACAACCTGGAGCCGAAGATCCCGGCGATCATCCGGTCGGTGCTCAACGTCCAGGAGGCCACGGCGAAGGCGCTGCTGGTCGACCACAGCGCGTTGGCGGAGGCCCAGCGGGCCGGTGACGTGCTCGGGGCGAACGCCGCGTTGATGGACGCCTACAACACCGACGTGCGGCCGCTCCTGCGGGAGCTCCGGGAGGAGATGGGGCTGGACCCCGACCCGATGGCCGCGTACCGGCGGTCCGGGTACGCCGAGCAGATCGTCCGGGACCGAGTCGGCGGCGAGGCCGCCGGGTGGGGTGCGTGATGGAGCAGGTCGAGGCGCTGCTGGGCAGGAGCAACCGGCTCGGCGCGGATCCGCGCAACACCAACTACGCGGGCGGCAACACGTCGGCGAAGGGTGCCGCGACCGACCCGGTGACCGGGCAGCCCGTGGACCTGTTGTGGGTCAAGGGGTCCGGCGGTGACCTGGGCACGTTGCGGGAGGCCGGGCTCGCGGTCCTGCGGCTGGACCGGCTGCGCGCGCTGACCGAGGTGTACCCCGGGGTCGAGCGCGAGGACGAGATGGTCGCCGCGTTCGACTTCTGCCTGCACGGCAAGGGAGGCGCGGCGCCGTCGATCGACACGGCCATGCACGGTCTCGTGGACGCGGCGCACGTCGACCACCTGCACCCGGACGCGGGCATCGCGTTCGCGACGGCGGCGGACGGCGAGGAGCTGGTCAAGGCGTGCTTCGGCGACCGCGTGGTGTGGGTGCCGTGGCGGCGGCCCGGTTTCCAGCTGGGCCTGGACATCGCGGCGGTCGAGCGGGACCACCCGCAGGCCATCGGCGTGATCCTCGGTGGGCACGGCATCACCGCGTGGGGTGCGACGAGCGAGGAGTGCGAGGCGCGCTCACTGGAGATCATCGCGACCGCCCAGCGCTACCTCGACGAGCACGGCCGGCCCGAGCCGTTCGGAGAAGTGGTCCACGAGCCGTTGTCCGCCGAGGAGCGTCGTGTGCGGGCCGCCGAGCTCGCTCCCGTGGTCCGCGGCCTGGCCTCGACGGACAGCCCGCAGGTCGGGCACTTCACCGACGCGGACGTGGTGCTGGACTTCCTCTCCCGGTCGCGGCATCCGGAGCTGGCCGCTCTCGGAACCTCGTGCCCCGACCACTTCCTGCGCACCAAGGTCCGGCCGCTGGTGCTCGACCTGCCGCCCACCGCGCCGGTGGCGGACGTCGTGGCGCGGCTGAAGGAACTGCACAGCGCCTACCGCGACGACTACCGGGCGTACTACGAGCGGCACGCCGAGCCGGACAGCCCGCCGATGCGCGGCGCTGACCCGGCGATCGTGCTCGTGCCCGGCGTCGGGATGTTCAGCTTCGGCCGCGACAAGCAGACCGCGCGGGTCGCGGGCGAGTTCTACGTCAACGCCGTCAACGTGATGCGGGGCGCCGAGTCGGTCTCGCGGTACGCGCCGATCGAGGAGCGGGAGAAGTTCCGCATCGAGTACTGGGCGCTGGAGGAGGCCAAGCTCCGGCGGATGCCGAAGCCCAAGCCGCTGGCCACCCGCGTCGCGCTCGTCACCGGCGGCGGGTCGGGCATCGGCCGCGCGGTCGCCGAACGGCTGGCGGCCGAGGGCGCGTGCGTCGTGGTCGCCGACCGCAACGCCGACAGCGCCCGGGAGGTCGCCGAGGGCATCGGGAACTCGGACGTCGCCGTGCCCGTCACCGTCGACGTGACCTCGGCGGAGGGCATCGCGGAGGCGTTCCGGGCGGCGGTGCTCGCGTTCGGCGGTGTCGACCTGGTCGTCAACAACGCCGGCCTGTCGATCTCCAAGCCGCTCGCGGAGACCACCGAGGACGACTGGGACCTCCAGCACGACGTGATGGCCAAGGGTTCGTTCCTGGTCTCGCGGCAGGCCGCGAAAGTGTTGCGCGACCAGGGAATGGGCGGCGACATCATCTACATCTCCAGCAAGAACGCGGTCTTCGCCGGCCCGAACAACGTCGCGTACGGGGCGGCCAAGGCCGACCAGGCGCACCAGGTCCGGCTGCTCGCGGCCGAACTGGGCGAGGACGGCATCCGGGTCAACGGCATCAACCCCGACGGCGTGGTCCGCGGCTCCGGCATCTTCTCCAGCGGCTGGGGCGCGCAGCGCGCGGCCGTCTACGGCGTTCCGGAGGAGAAGCTCGGCGAGTTCTACGCCCAGCGCACGCTGCTCAAGCGCGAGGTGCTGCCCTCGCACGTGGCGGCGGCGGTGATCGCGCTGACGGCGGGCGACCTGTCCCTCACGACGGGCCTGCACGTGCCGGTCGACGCCGGTGTGGCAGCGGCGTTCCTGCGATGACGGCGGTGGCGGCGGTCGACCTCGGCGCGTCCAGCGGCCGGGTCGTGCGCGGGGTCGTCACCGGCGGCGACGTGCGCGTCGAGGTGGTGCACCGGTTCCGCAACGGGCCGGTGCACCACCAGGGCGCGCTGCGCTGGGACGTCTCCTCGCTGCACCGCGAGGTGCTCCTGGGGCTGACGCGCGCCGGGGAGGTCGCGAGCATCGGCATCGACAGCTGGGCGGTCGACTACGGCCTGCTCGACGCGAACGGCAGGCTGCTCGCCGACCCCGTCTGCTACCGCGACTCCCGCACCGACGGCATCACACCCGCCGACGGCCTCTACGAGGTCAACGGGCTGCAGTTCCAGCCGTTCAACACGATGTTCCAGCTGACGGCCGAACCGCTGCTCCCCCGGGCCTCCCAGCTGCTGCTGATACCGGACCTGCTGTCGTATTGGCTGACCGGCGAACGCGGCGCCGAGTACACCAACGCCACCACCACGGGCCTGATCGACGTCCGCACCGGCAGGTGGTCGACGTCGCTGACCGGCGACCTGCCCGCCGGTCTGCTCCCCGAGCTGCGGCACCCCGGTGATCCGGCGGGCGTGTTCGAGGGCGTGCCGGTCACCGCCGTCGGGTCGCACGACACCGCGTCCGCCGTCGTCGCCGTGCCCGCGAAGAACGAGCGCTTCGCCTACATCTCGTGCGGCACCTGGTCGTTGGTCGGCGTCGAGCTCTCCGCGCCCGTGCTCACGCCCGAGAGCCGTGCCGCGAACTTCACCAACGAGGGCGGCGTGGACGGCACGATCCGCTACCTCCGCAACGTGATGGGCCTGTGGCTGCTGCAGGAGAGCCTGCGGGTGTGGGGCACGCCGATGACACCGTTGCTGCGCGAGGCGGCTTCGGCGACGGGATCGGTGTTCGACCCCAACGACCCGGTGTTCCTGCCGCCCGGCGACATGCCGGCCCGGATCCAGCGGTGGTGCGGCAGGCCCATGACCCCGCCGGAGATCGTCCGGTCCATTCTGGACAGTCTCGCCCTGGCGCACCGCGACGCCGTGCTGGACGCCCAGCGGCTGTCCGGCACGGAGGTCGAGGTCGTGCACGTCGTCGGCGGCGGGTCGCGGAACTCGTTGCTGTGCCAGCTCACCGCGGACGCGTGCGGGCTGCCGGTGGTGGCCGGGCCCGCCGAGGCGACGGCGCTGGGCAACGTCCTGGTGCAGGCGCGGGCCGTGGGCGCGGCCTCCGGGACGCTCGCGGATCTGCGCCGGATGGTGCGGCAGTCCCAGCCGTTGCGGCGTTTTCTCCCCCGTGCCGTCGAACGGCGTCGAACGAGTTGACTCCCCTCCGCCGGCGCTCCTAGCTTGGGTGGCCGGCGCGGAAAGGGGCATGTCACGATGCGCAGGCGCTCGTTCCTCGGACTGGCCGTCACAGGGGCGCTCACCCCGGCCGTCGCCAAGGCGGCACCCGGAGACCGCTGGGTCGCCTCGTGGGTGGCGATGCCGCAGCTGACCGAACCGGCCAACATGCCGCCGCCGCCCTTCACCGACGGCGAGCTGGTGCTGGCCGGCGCGACGGTGCGCCAGACCGTGCGCGTCACGGTCGGTGGACGGCGGCTGCGGCTGCGGTTCAGCAACGCCTTCGGTGGCGCGGTTCTCCCGCTCACCGCGGTCACCGTCGCGCTTCCCGCCGACGGGAAGGCGGGTGTCAGCGGCGTCAAGCCCACAACCGTGCGGCGGGTGACGTTCAGCGGCCGGTCCTTCGTGGACGTTCGCGTCGGTGCTCCCGCGCTGTCCGATCCGCTGGACTTCGCCGTGGCTCCCGGCACGAACCTGACGGTCACCGCGTACCTGGCGGCCGGCCAGGCGTCCAGCCGGATCACCTCGCACCCCGGCTCCCGCACCACGTCGCACCTGCTGGCGGGCGACCACACCGAGGCCGCGGAGATGCCCGGCGCGACGCCGGTCGACCACTGGTACTTCCTGAGCGGCGTCGAGGTGCTGCGCCCGCGGACGTCGGGCGTGGTCGTCATCGGCGACTCGTTGACCGACGGCCGCGGCTCCACCACCAACGGCAACGACCGCTGGCCGGACCAGCTCTCCGACCGGCTCCACGGCGTCCCTGTGCTGAACCAGGCGGCGGGCGGCAACCGGGTGCTCGACGACGGGCTCGGCCCCAACGTGCTGGCCCGGCTGGACCGCGACCTGCTGGCGCAGACCGGCGTGCGGTGGCTGGTCCTGTTCGAGGGCGTCAACGACATCGGCACGGCGGCGCCGACGGCCGCGGCGCAGCAGACCGTCGCCGAGGACCTGGTCGCGGCCTACCAGCAGGTCGTCGAGCGGGCCCACGCCCACGACATCGAGGTGTACGGCGCGACGCTGCTCCCGTTCGGCGGCCACGGCTACGACGACCCCGACGGCCACCGCGAGTCGGCCCGGCAGACCGTGAACCGCTGGATCCGCACCAGCCGCCGGTTCGACGCCGTGCTCGACTTCGACGCCGCGGTCCGCGACCCGGCCACCCCGCGGCAACTGCTGCCCGTCGCGGACGTCGGCGACCACCTGCACCTCAACCCGACCGGCTACCGCATGCTCGCGCAGGCGGTGCCGCTCAGGCTGTTCCGCTGACGGAGGCGGGCCGGGACCACCGCGCCCGCACGGCCCCGGCCGAGTTTCCTCAGGCGTAGGGGTTGCGGCCCGACAGCCCGCCCACCTTGCACGGCCCGTTCGACGCGTCACGGCACACGACGACACCCAGGTAGGTGATCGAGTCGCCGCTGATCGACCACGACAGGTTGTTGTACGTCGTGTAGTCCTCCTTGTCGCAGCCGGAGTAGTCGTACCGGTGCGTCGGCGTCGTGTCGGGGTGCAGCGACCCGTTGTAGAACAGGAAGTACGCGTACACCGGCTTGGCGTCGCAGCCCCAGTCGGACACGATCAGGTCGATGTTGCCGATCGAGCTGCGGCCGGTCCACTCGAACGACGCCCCGGCGTAGCCGTAGTCCTGTCCCGAGTAGATGAAGTCGCTCACCGCGGCACCGGCCGGCGGCGTGGTCGCGGCCATGACCGACAGCGCCACCGCGGCGGCGGCAGCGACCCGGCTGATCGTCTTCTTCACGCTTCGCATGGCGGAATTCAACAATGCCGGTGGTCGCTCGAAGAAGCCTTTGCAGCGCAGCGCAATACCTGCCTCAGCCCGCCTTGCCGTCGAACTTCCACCGGCCGTGCGGCACGGTCACCACCCCCGCGCCCGGCACGTGCACCTCGGCGGTCGAGCCCACGGGCACCTCGACGGTCAGCCGCAGCACGCCGTCGACCCGCGACCACGCCACGCCGATGCGTCCGCGCACGCTCTCGAACTCGAACCGCGCCCAGGAGACCGCGGTCGCGTTGGGCCGGACGGTGAACGTGCGGTAGCCGGCGTCACCCGGCCGCAGCCCCGCGACGTTCTCGTACAACCACTGCACGACCGTGCCCTTGAAGTAGTGGTTGCGCGAGCGGGTGTCGGACTCCCACATCTCCCACATCGTGTCGGCGCCGTTGTCGAACCAGTAGCCCCAGCTCGGGTACGACCGTTCGACGGCCACGGCGTGCGCGACGTCGGCGTGACCGTGGTCGCTCAGCACTTGGAGCAGCACGCTGGCGCCGAGGCAGCCGACGTCGAGGTGGTTGCCGTTCGCCCTGATCTCCGAGGCCAGCCGGTCGGCGACGGTCTGGACGGACCCGGCGGGCACCATCCCGAACGCCAGCGGGAGCGCGTTCGACGTCTGCCGGTAGCCGGGGTCCTTGGCGGTGCGGTAGAAACCGCCTGCCAGGAAAGCATCGTTGAACGCTGCCAGCAAACCGGCGGCCACCTCGCGGTAGCGCGGCACCGGCTTGCCGATGACGTCACCGAGCTCGGCGGTGTGCAGCAGTGCGCGGTAGAGGTACGCGGTCGCGCCGAGCCTGGTGTCCTCGGGTGGGATGCCGTTGCCGTAGCCGGGGGGCAGCCAGTCGCCGAGTGCCGTCACGGCGAGGCCGTTCTGCAGCCTGCCGATCTCCCAGTCCAGGTAGCGCGTGAGCACCGGCCAGTGCTGGGCGGCCAGGCGGTCGTCGCCGTAGACGCGGTACATCTCGCGCAGCACGAACGGGTACACGGTCGTCCACTCGGGAGCGGGCGCCAGCTCCCGGTAGCCCCAGCCGCCGCTCGGCACGGTCACCGGCAGCTGCCCGGCCGCGTCCTGGCTGTCGGCGAGGTCGCCGAGCCACTTGGTGAAGAACTTCGCCATGCCGAGCTCGGCCAGCATGGACGGCGCGCCGACCTGGGCGTCGCCGGTCCAGCCGTTCTTCTCGTAGGTCGGCGTGTCGGTCGGGATGCCGTGCAGGTTGTTCGTGACGGTGCGGCGCATCGCGGCGTCGTACTTCTCGAACAACGGCTCGGAGCAGCGGAACGTGCTGACGGTGGGCACGTCGGAGTGCACGACCCTGCCCACCAGTCCAGGCGCGGCGGACAGGCCGGTCACCTCGACGTAGCGGAAGCCCTTGTAGGAGAACTTCGGTTCCCAGGTCCCCTCTCCCCCGGCGCAGACGTACTCGTCGAGCTGACTGCGCGCGCCGGTGACCAGCGGGTTGTCCATGCGGACGGTGCCGTCGGCGTTGAGCGTCTCGCCGTGCTTGAGGCGGACCACCGTTCCGGCGGGTGCCGTGACGGTGAGCTGCGTCCAGCCGGACATCGTGCGGCCCATGTCGGCCACGAACACGCCGGCCTTCGGCGAGGTGACGGTCGGCGTGACCGACTCGACCACGCGGATCGGTTCGTGCTCCTGGGCTTTCAGCGTTCCCCTCGGGCCGGGCCTGGCGGGCGCCGGCTGCCACTTCGAGTCGTCGAAGCCGGGTTTCGTCCAGTCGCGCGGGGCGCGGCGGGCGTCGTAGGTCTCACCGGCGTAGAGCGAGTTCGACACCGTCGGGCCGTCGGTCAGACGCCACGACCCGTCGGACGTGATGGTCGTGCGGGTGCCGTCCGGGTGGTCGATCTCCAGCTGTGCCAGCAGTTTTGGCTCGTCGTGCCACGGCGGCGCCTCCCACCGCCAGGCGTTCGGCGTCTTCATGCCGTAGAAACCTCGGCCCAGCGTCACGCCGATCGCGTTGCGGCCGGAGCGGACGAAGCCCGTGACGTCGTGCGTCGCGTACAGGACGGTGTTGTCGTAGTCGGTGAAGCCGGGGTCGAGCACGCGGTCGCCGACGCGGCGGCCGTTGATCTCGGTCTCGTGGTAGGCCAGGCCGGACACGTACAGACGGGCGCTCCTCACCGGTTTGGTGAGCGCGAACTCCTTGCGCAGCAACGGCGCGGGCTGCTCGCGCACCGTCACGTTCGATCCCCACGGGCCTTGGCCGTACGGGTCGAGCACGGTCGCCGGGGCCCACGCGGAGTCGTCGAAGTCCGGGGTCTGCCAGCCGGGCTGCTCGGTGGCGGCCACCTTCCAGCCGGGACCGGTGACGAACTCGCGCTGCCCGTCCGGAAGGTCCACGAGCAGCCGCAAGAGGAACCCGGCTGGACCCTCCGACCGGTTCGTGGCTCGCGCGGCGAGGACGATCCGCCTGCCCACGAGAGCGGTGACGTCGGCGCGTTGCCCGACCTTCCAGACGTCGACTTCCTGCGGCACGTGCACGACCTGGGTTCCGTTGACGTACAACGTGAAGTCGTCGTCCGCGGTCGCGACGAGCCGGGCGCGCACGGCGTCGGCGGGCAGGTCGAACGCGGCGCGGAACCAGCGGCTCTCCGCCGGGGTGGTGTCCGACCAGATCCACCGGGCGCCGGCGAAGCCGATCGACGTGCCCGGGGCGCCGATCCACCTGGCCTGCCAGGGCGTGCCGAGCAGGGCGGTCTCCCACCAGTTCGACGTGCTCCACGCCGACGGCCGGTTCGCGCCGTCCCACACCCGCACGCGCCAGTGGTACCGCGTGCGCGGCTTGAGCTCCTTGCCGCCGTAGGCGATCTGGGTGGTGCGGTCGGAGGTGACGCGGCCGGACTGCCAGACGTCGGAACGGCCGGGCGCCGTGCCGACCTCGACCTGGTAGGCGGTCTGCCGCGCGCCGCTGCCGCCGGCCGCGAGCACCCAGCTCAGCCGGGGCACGGTGACGTCGGTGCCCAGCAACGTCTCCGCGTACTCGACGGTGGTGCGCACGACCCGCACACCACCGGCCTTCTCCTCCTGGGCGGCGCGGGCCACCCCGGCCGGGAGCGCGGTCGCCGTCAGCCCGACGGCCGAAGCAGTGAGGAACACCCGTCTGCGCACGTCGCCTCCACCTTCGTCGCTGGATGAAACGTTTCAATCGCCGCGGCGACGCCCAGCGTGTTCGGTGCGTTGCGGTGTGTCAAGGCGCACAGCAACAGGCTGTCCGCATTCGGACAGCCTGTTGAATCGTTTAAACCCGTGGTCAGCCGGTGGTGCAGGCGCTCCCGTTGAGTGTGAACGACGTCGGTGCCGTGTTCGTGCCGCTGAAGGTGCCGTTGAAGCCGATGCCGGTCGACGCGCCCGGTGCGAGCGCGCCGTTCCACGCCAGGTTGGTGGCGGTGACGGCGGCACCGGACTGCGCGACCGTCGCGCCCCAGCCCGGCAGGGTGACGCGCTGGCCGTTCGCGTAGCTGAAGGCCAGGGTCCAGCCGTTGATGGCGCTGGTGCCCGTGTTGGTGATCGTCAGGTTCGCGGTGAACCCGTTGCCACCGCCCCAGTTCTGACCCGAGTAGCCGACCTTGCAGGTCCCGGTGCCGCCGCCCGCGCTCGTCGTCGCGGAGACGATGCCGGACACCGCCGAGACGTTGCCCGCCGCGTCCCTCGCGCGGACCTGGTAGCGGTAGGTGGTCGACGGGGTCAGGCCGCTGTCGGTGTAGCCGGTGGAGGCGGACGAGCCGACCGCGGCGAACGACCCGCTGCCCACCGCGCGGAGCACGTCGTAGCCGGTCACGCCGACGTTGTCGGTCGACGCGGTCCAGCTCAGCGTGAGGCCGGTGGACGTCACGCCCGCCGCCACCGGGGTGCCCGGCGTGGACGGCGCCTGCGTGTCACCGCCGGTGCCGCCGCCGTAGATGGTGGCTTCCTTCGACGTCTGGCGGACACCGTTGGCGCCGTTGAGGAACCGCTCGCCCCACGTGGTGAGGCTCGCCGGGTTGAACGAGTTCGTCATGTCGAGGTAGGCGACGTCGCTGCTGTTGCCGCTCCACGACCAGCCGAGGTAGCCGAGCCCGCGGGCCTGCGCCTGGGCCATGATCGTGTCCTCGTCCGGGTCGCCGTCGCTGTGGTTGTACCCGAACTCGCCGACGACCAGGGGCAGACCTGCCGTGCGGAACGCTTCGAAGTAGGCGTTGACCTTGTCCGCGGTGTTGTAGACGCCGTACATGTGGATGGAGAACACGGTGTTGCGCTGCGGGTCGGCGCTGAGCACCGAGGCCGCGTTGTCGCGCATGATGTTGCCCCAGTCCTGGCCCCACATCGGCGCGTCGGCCATCAGCAGGTGCTGGAGCCCGGCGCCGCGCAGCCTGCTGATCGCGCTGCTGGTGGCACTCGCCCAGGTGGCGCTGACCGTCGCGTTGTTGCCGAACGGCTCGTTGCCGAGGTTGATGACGACGTGGTTCTCCTGGCCCTTCAACGCACTGGCGACGCTGATCCAGTAGGTCGCCGCTTGGTCGAGCGTCGCCGCACCGCTCTGCTCGCCGTAGCCGGTGGTGTCGTGGACCTCCAGCACGCAGATCAGCTTCGACTGCTTGCACAGCGAGATGACGCTCGAGACCTCCGCCGCCGGAGTCGGTCCCCACCGCTGCCCGCTGCCGAGCACGACGCGCACCGTGTTGGCACCGAAGGACTTGATGTCCGCGAACGCCCGCGTCTGCGACTGGTACCAGACGTGCGCGTGGTTCACGCCGCGCATGACGAACGGGGTGCCGTTCGCCTCGACGACCCGCGTCCCCTCGACGTGCAGGCCGGTCGCGGCCGGCTGCGAACCCAGGGCGGTGACCACGGCCGGGTACCAGCGCGCCTCGATCTTCTGGATGCCCGCGTTGTTGGGGTGCACGCCGTCGGACGTGTCGGCCGCCGTGTCGAAGCCGGTCCACTGGTCGACCACGGTGATCGGCGAGGCCGCCGTGCTGTTCGCCCGCGCCCAGCCGGGGATCGCGCTGTTCAGGTCGACGACCCGCTGCGCGCACGCCGAGCAGTTCGACGGCGTCATCGGCAGGATCTGGGCCACCACGAGCTTGATCGCGGGGTTACTCGCCCTCATCTGGCCGAGCATCGTGCTGTAGGCGCTCAGGATCGTGGACGCGGGGATGTTGCTCCACACGTCGTTGGTACCCAGGTGCATCAGCACGACGTCCGGCCGCGCCGACGACAGCCAGCCGGGGAGCTGGTTGTCCCGCACGATGTTCGTGGCCAGGATCCCGCCGTGGCCCTCGTTGTCGCCGTCGTAGGTGAAGCCGCACCCCGGCGCGGGCAGCGACCCGACGAAGTCGACGTCGGTGTGCCCGGTGTCCTGCAGGTGCTTCCAGAGCAGCGCCCGCCAGCAACCGGGCGAGCCTGTGATGGAGTCGCCCAGAGTCATTATCCGCGCGGGAGCCGCGGCACCGGCCGCGGCGGGAGCGATGACGGCGCAGGCCACGAGGAGCAGGCCCGCCATCACCGACCGGAGAAATCGCAAGGTCACGACGACCTCCTGGGAAATGTTCCGCCGATGTGGATGTCCGATTTCCGGGAGCGCTCCCAGAACCGGACACTAGCCAGCCGATGACCGGACGGCACCGCCGGTTGGCCCACCGCGGCAACCTGTCCGCAGCGGACAACCCCATGACGTCGGCTTGTCCTGCCGGACAAGCGTCATCGCACCGGCGTGAGGGTGCCGTCGAGCATCACCTCACCGTCTTGCTCGATGCGCACTTCTCTCCTGCGGCCCTCGTAAGTCACGACCGCGACCGTGTCCCTGAGGGCTCGTACCGCGACGGCCTGGAGCTGTCCGCCGTCCCACCACAGGCTGACCGCGATCCCGCCGCGCGCCCGCAGGCCTTTCACCACCCCCGTGGGCCACGCACCGGGCAGCGCGGGCAGCAGCCGCAGTTCGCCGGTGTGGCTCTGCAGCAGCATTTCCGCGATGGCGGCGGTGGCGCCGAGGTTGCCGTCCACCTGGAACGGCGGGTGCGCGCACAGCAGGTTCCGGTAGACGCCGGCGCCGGTGGTGGCTTCGGTCAGCAGCATCTCCAGCAACGCGTGCGCTCGGTCGCCGTCGCCGAGTCTGGCCCAGAGCGCCGCTTTCCAGGCCAGTGACCAGCCGGTGCCGGCGTCCCCTCTGGCCACGAGGGCGCGTTCGGCCGCGGCGGCGAGGCTCGGGGTGCGGATGCGGTCGATCTCTGCGCCGGGGAAGAGGGCGATCAGGTGGGAGAGGTGGCGGTGACCGGGTTCGGCGTCCGGGAGGCAGCCGGGCCACTCGAGGAGCTGCCCCTGCGGGCCGATCGGAGGCGCGGGTAGTCGGGTGGCACGGATGGCGTCCACGACTTCGTCGCGCCACTCCCCCTCCGCCCCGCCGATCCCCAGCACCTCCGCGGCCGCCACCACGTCCGCGAACAACCCGGCGATCAACGCCAGGTCCGCGGTGGACCCCACTCCCACACCGACCGGACGCCCGCCCGCGAGGTAGTGGTTCTCCGGCGACGTCGACGGCGCGGTGGTGAGCACCCCGTCCACCGGCACCAGCCAGTGCAGCAGGAACTCGGCCGCCCCGCGCAGCACCGGCCAGGCTCGCGCACGCAGCCACTCGACGTCGCCGCCGAACGCGTAGTGCTCCCAGAGGTGCCGGCTCAGCCACGCCGCCGCCAGCGGCCAGTTCGCCCACGCCGGGTCGCCGACGCCGTCCCCCACCGGCGTCGTGAGGCACCACGGGTCGCTGTTGTGGTGCGCCACCCAGCCCGGCGCGCCGTACAGCGCCTTCGCCGTGGACGCACCGGTCTCGGCCAGCCGCGACACGAACTCCAGCAACGGCTCGTGGCACTCCGGCAGGGCCGTGGTCTCGGCCGGCCAGTAGTTCATCTGCAGGTTGACGTTGAGCGTGTAGTTCCCGCGCCACGGCGGGTCGAGGTGCGGGTTCCAGACGCCCTGCAGGTTCGCGGGCAGCGTGCCCGGCCGGGAGCTCGTGAGAAGCAGGTAGCGGCCGTACTGGAACAGCAGCGCGGACAACGACGGGTCCGGGCGCGCGAGCCGTTCGTCGGTGGGCAGATCGGGCGACGGGCCCAGGTGCAGGCTCACCCGGTCGAACAGCGCGCGGTGGGACTCGGCGGCCTCCGAGCGGAACCGGTCCCAGCCCAGCTCGCGGGCCCGTGCGACCCGGTCGAGTGCCAGGCGTGCGCACTCGGCCGGGTCGTCCTCCGGGGCGGTGCCGGGGCCGCGGTAGCCCGCCTCGGTCGCCACGAACACGGTCCCGCCGTCCACCACCGCGACCGCGGCCCACGCCATCCCGGACGGCACCCGGCCGCGCACACCCACGGCACCGGACGACGTGAAGTGCTCACAGGGCAACGAACTGCGCAAAGACGCACCGGTCAGCGGGCCGTGCACCGCGAGCACGTGCAGTCCGGCATGGCACACGGCTTCTTGCGTCGACTCCCCGCTCGACACCGTGTGGACGCCGGTGCGCAGATCCAGCTCACGCCGACCGTCGGGAGGACCACCGGCGATCAGCAGGTCGGCGAGCGGGAGGTACTTCGCCGTGTCCGGGCCCTGGACGCGCTGGAGCACCCTCTCCGCCTCGGACACGGACCCCGCCAGCACGTGCGCACGCGCCCGGGCGACCAGGTCCGGGTCGCCGCAAGCGGGAGGCAGCGGCGACCCCGTCCACAGCCGGTCGTCGTTGAGCTGCACCAGGCCCGTGCCGAACACCATCGCGCCGAGACGTCCCGTGCCCAACGGCAGCGCCTCCTCCCACGTCCGCGCGGGAGCCCTGAACCACAGCCGGGTCATCGCAGCACCCGCACGCCGTAGCGCGGCAACGAAGTCGCGCCGCTGACCGTCTCGCCGGTCAGCAGGTCGACGAACGTGCCGTCCACGACCACCTCCGCGGGTGAGGGCCGGTGGTTGAGCACGAACAGGAGCTCGCCGCGCCGCACCACCTCGACGCCGTCCGGCGGCGGTGACGAGGACACCTCGGCCTGCTGGGCCACGTGCGCGAGCAACGCCCGCATCGCGTCCGGAGCGGGCCTGGTCGCGACGTACCACGCCGCACCCGCGCCGAAGTCGTTGCGCAGCAAGACAGGCATGCTCTCCAGCTCGCCCTCGGCCACCGCGGCGACCACCGAAGCCGTGGTCACCTCCACGTCATCGGCCCAGAAATCCGCGGTGAACGAGCCGAGCAGCTCCGACGAACACGTCAACGTCCCGCTCTGAGGCAGGAACTCGGCGACGCGCAACCCCAGCACGTCGGCCAGCAACGCGGGATACCCGCCCAGCTGGACGTGGTCGTTCTCGTCGACCACCCCGGAGAGGAAGCCCAGCACGAACGTCCCACCACCCTCCACGTAGGACTGGACGCGATCGGCGTCGGACGCCGTGAGCAGGTACAGGTTCGGCGCCAGCACGAGCCGGTAGCCGGAGAGGTCGGCAGACGGCCGCACGAAGTCCGCGACGATCCCCAGCCGCCACAGCGGCGCGTAGAAGTCGCGCACCCGGTCCAGGAGGTCGACCCGCGCGGGCAGGTGCTCGTCGCCGACCGCCCACCGGCTGTCCCAGTCCACCAGGATCGCGACCTGCGCGGGGACCGGAGCACCCACGACCCCCGACAACGACGCCAGGTCCCTGCCGAGTGCCGTGACCTCCCGGAACACCCGGCTGTCCGGTCCGCGGTGCGGCACCATGCCGGAGTGGAACTTCTCCGCGCCCGCGCGGGACGCCCGCCACTGGAAGAAGCACACCGCGTCGGCACCCCGTGCGACGGCCTGCAACGACTGCGTCCGCAGCTGGCCCGGCGGCCGGCGCGGACCGCGGGCCGCGCTCGGCGACTGCTCCATCAGGAACCACGGACCCCCGCCCAGGCCGCGCATCAGGTCGTAGCCCAGCGCGGAGTCGACGTGCGCCAGGGGGTCCTCGAAGTCCGGGTACCAGTCGTGCGACACGAAGTCCTGCGCCGCGGCCGCCCGCCAGTAGTCGACCGGCGCGTGCAGGCCCATGAAGTTCGACGTGACCGGCACGTCCGGCGTCACCTCCCGCAGCACGTCGCGCTCCGCGCGGAGGCACTCGAGCAGCGCCGCCGAGCAGAACCGGCGGAAGTCCAGCACCTGGGTGGGGTTGCGCAGGTAGGGGGCGGCCCGCGGTGGCAGGATCTCCTCCCACTCGCCGTAGTGCTGGCTCCAGAACGTCGTCGCCCACGCCTCGTTCAGCTCCTCCAGCGACGAGTACTTCGCCCGCAGCCAGCGGCGGAAGTGCCGGGCCGTGCCGTCGCAGTGGCAGACCTCGCAGTACTCGTTGTTCACGTGCCACAGCGACAACGCGGGATGCGACGCGTACCGGCGGGCCAACTCGGTGACGATCCGGACCGCGTAGTGGCGGTAGACCTCCGAGGACGGGCAGAAGTGGTTGCGCGACCCGTGCGACATCCGCACGCCGTCGGCCGTCACCATCAGCGCGTCCGGGTGGCGCAGGCTCATCCACGGCGGCGGCGAGGCGGTAGGCGTCGCGAGCCCGACGCCGATCCCGTTGTCGTGCAGCAGTTCCAGCACCCGGTCGAGCCAGCCGAAGTCGAACGCGCCGGGCGAGGGCTCCAGCCGGCCCCACGAGAACACGCCGACGTTCACCAGGTTCACCCCGGCCTCGCGCATCAGCGCGACGTCGGAGAACCACATCTCCTCCGGCCACTGCTCGGGGTTGTAGTCACCCCCGTAGACGAGGCGGCCGCGCGTGACGTCGGACAGCTCCGGCATGGCTCATCCCTTGACGGCGCCGAGGATGACGCCCTTGGTGAAGTGCTTCTGCACGAACGGGTACACGAACAGCACCGGCACGACGGCGATCACGACCACGGCCATCTTCACCGCGAGCGTTGGCAGTGGCGCGACGCCCTCGATCACCGCCTCCCCGCCGGTGCCGGGGATCGGCTGGCCCTGCAGGACGTACTGCCGCAGCACCAGCTGCAACGGCCACTTGTCCGGCGTGTTCAGGTACAGGAAGGCGTTGAAGAACGCGTTCCAGTAGCCGACCGCGTAGAACATCGCGATCACCGCCGTGACGGCCTTCGACAACGGCAGCACGATCCGCCGCAGGATCCCGAACTCGCTCGCGCCGTCGATGCGCGCGCTGTCCACGAGGTCCTGCGGTATGGAGAGGAAGAACGACCGCAGCACAACCAGGTTGAACGCCGCCACGGCGCCGGGCAGCACCAGCGCGGCGTAGGTGTCGAGCAGTCCCAGCGAGCTGACCAGCAGGTACGTCGGGATCATGCCCGGCCCGAACAGGAACGTCAGCAGCACCACGAACAGCAGCGGCCGGTGCGCGAACGACCCCGGCCGCGACAGCCCGTACGCGGCGAGCAGCGTCAGCACCGTGCTGAACACCGTGCCCACCGCCGTGACCCCGGTGCTGACCAGCACCGCCCTGCTCACCACGCCGCCCGCCAGCAGCTCGGAGTAGGCGAGGAGGCTGATCCCGTCCGGCACGACCACCAGCCCGCCCGCCTTCGTGATGGCGGCCTGCGGCGAGACGCTGGTCAGGACCACCACGTAGAGCGGGAAGAGCACGGCCACCACGACGACGGCCACGACCACGCCCTTCAGCGCGCGGCCGGCCGCGGTCGGTTCCTCCTCCCACGCGGCCCTGCTCACCGCTGGTACACCCCCTGCTGGCCGAACACGTGCGCGAGCTTGTTGGCCCCCAGCACGAGCAGCAGGCCGACGACGCCCTTCACCAGCCCGGCGGCGGCCGCGTACGACCAGTCGTTGTTGACCACGCCGGTGAAGTAGACGTACGTGTCGAGCACCTCGGCCGTGTCCGCGCCGACGGCGTCGCGTTGCAGCAGGAACTGCTCGAAGCCGACGCTCAGCGCGTCGCCGAGCCGCAGGATCAGCAGCAGCACGACCACCGGCACCAGCGCGGGCAGCGTGACGTGCCACAACCGGCGCCACCGGCCCGCGCCGTCGACCGCGGCCGCCTCGTACAGACTGGAGTCCACGGTGGACAGCGCGGCGAGGAAGATGATCGTGCCCCAGCCGGCGTCCTTCCACACCGACTGCAGCGTCACCAGCCCGAGGAACAGGTCGGGGTCGTTCATGATGTCGATCGTCTGCGCGCCGTGGGAGCGCAGGAACGCGTTGATCGCGCCGGTGCCGCCGAGGACCTGCTGGAAGAGCGTGATCACCAGCACCCACGAGAAGAAGTGCGGCAGGTAGACCACGCCCTGCACCAGCATCCGCAGGCGGGCGCTGAGCAGGCTGTTGAGCAGCAGCGCGAGCAGGATCGGCACCGGGAAGTAGAACACCAGCTGGAACAGCGTGATCGTGACGGTGTTCAGCGCCGCCTGCCAGAACCCCGGGTCGGTGAAGATCCGCTGGAAGTTGTACAGGCCGACGAACGGGCTGGCGCCGATGCCGGTGTAGGGCGAGTAGCTCTGGAACGCGATCACGTTGCCCAGCAACGGCACGTAGTGGAACACCACGTACACCGCGATCGCGGGTGCCACCATCGCCAGCAGCGGCCAGTCGCGCCGCAGCCGGCGGGTGAGGGCGTCAGCGCCCGGCATCGGCCAGGACCTTCGTGTGGAACTCGCGGAGCCGGTCGCCGCCCTTGCGGCGCCACTCCTCGGCGAGCTTGCCGACGTCGCCGACCGGCGTGCGGCCGAACACGACGTCCATGGTCTTGTCCTGGAACTCCTTGCCGAGCTTGGAGAACTCGGCCGGCTCGTCCACCTTCAGGCCGAACTCCAGCGGCTTCGTGCGGTGCGCGTGCGTGTCGGCGTACCAGGCGTGCTGCGCCTTCACGAAGTCCGGGTAGGCGGGGTTGCTGATGGTCTGCGGCGGTCCGGCGAAGAAGCCATAGGTGAGGGTGATCTCCCTGCGGCCCAGGTCGTTCAGCTGCGGCTCGCCTTGGGCGTCCCTCGCGCTGTGCGTGCCCTCGGTGCCGTAGGTGAGCAGGTGGTACTCCTGCGTGCCGATCGGGCTGGCCGCGAAGTTCGCGATCCGCAACAGCTCCTCGACCCGTTCCTTCGGCAGGTCCTTGCGGAACATCGTGATCATGGTGGTGGGCGTGGACACCGGGTACGCCGGCTTGCCGCCGTCGTGGTGGAACAACGGCATCGCGGCCATGTCGAAGGAGGGGTTCGACGGCCGTTGCGCGGCCAGCATCTCCTTCCACGCGCCGACGCCGTCCTGCATGATCAGCATCTGGCCGTTGGCGAAGAGGTCCTTGTGCTTGCTGGTGCCGCTCAGGCCGCCGGAGACGTAGTCGGGGTGGGCGTAGCCCGCGGCGCACAGCGACCGGGTGAACTTCACGGCCTCGGTGTAGGCCTCGGTCTCCAGCTGGTTGACGACCCGGCCGGACGAGTCGCGGCTCCAGTCGCCCTGGCCGCCGAACATGCGGACCATCGCGCGGAACACGTCACCGAGCGCCCACCGGTTCGCGGCCGGGTCGGTGATCTTCTTGCAGAGCTGCTCGAACTCGGCAGCCGACTTCGGCGGCGCGACGCCCAGCTGCCGGAAGAGGTCGTTGCGGTAGAAGATGGTCTCCGGGTAGAGCGAGCCGGGGAACGGCACGCCGTAGAGGCGCTTGTTGAACGCGCAGCCCAGCCAGTCGTCGGTGGAGATGTTCGCGAGCATCGGGTACTTGCGCACCTCGTCGCCCTTGAGGAAGTCGGTGAGGTCGGTGAACACCGTGCCGACGCCCTCGGTGAACCTCGCCGGGATCGTGAACGACGGCATGACGACGATCTCGGGCACCTGCCGCGCCGCCATCATGGCGCTGAGCTTCTGCTGGAAGTCGTTGCCGCTGACCTGCTCGAACTTGATCGTCGCGCCGAGCTTCGCGTTCACGGCGTCGTAGTAGGCGTTCTGCCCGAGGCCCGGCGGCACCGGCCAGAACGACGGCGTCATCGCGGTGATCTGCCCGCCTGAGCCGGGCTTGTCCTTGACGGCCTCGACCAGCCGCGCCGGGTACTTGAGATACGCGGAGGGCGACCCGTCGACGCCGGGGAGATCCGGTTTCGCGAAGTCCAGCGGGACGTGCGCGGGCAGCACGCCCGCGAGCTCGGCGCCGCCGAGCGCCGTCCCGGTCTGCTGGGCGGGCGGGGCACCGCACCCGCCGGCCGCCGTCGCGAGCAGGCTCGCGCCCACCAGCCCCAGGAAAGTTCTCCGGTCCACACCGCTGTCACCGGGCACGTCACCGCTCCTTCGCGTCGGAGATGGGGAGTTCCGCGCCATCGCGCAGGAACAACGGGATGCGGTCCAGCGGCGCGGAGACCCGCACCGTCCGGCCGCCCGCGACCGTCTCGCCGGTCCACGCGTCCGTCCACTCGGGACCGGCGGGCAGCACGACGTCGCGGTCACGCGCACCGGCCGCGTACACCGGTGCCACCAGCAGGTCGGGACCGAGCAGGAACTGGTCCTCGACGGCCCATGCCGCGTCGTCGTCCGGGAAGTCGACGAACAGCGGCCGCATCGGCGGGACGCCCCGCTCATGGGCGACCCGCATCTGGTCCATCAGGTACGGCCGCAACCTCTCCCGCAGCCAGAGCAACCCGCTGATCAGCTCGTAGGCCTCCTCGCCGAACGCCCACACCTCGTTGGGGCCGCCGGTCATGGCCGGTCCGAGGCTCATCCCCGGCTCGCGGTAGCCGTGCAGGCGGAACAGCGGGCAGAACACGCCGTACTGGAACCACCGCACGACCAGCTCGCGGTACTCGGGCGACTCGGGGTCGCCGCCGTGGAACCCGCCGATGTCCGTGGTCCACCAGGGGATGCCGCTCAGCGCCACGTTCAGGCCCGCGCGGATCTGGCGGCCCAGCGAGTCGAACGTGGCCGGGATGTCACCGGACCACAGCGCGGCGCCGTAGCGCTGGCTGCCCGCCCACGCCGACCGGCACAGCGTGATGATCTCCGTCTCGCCCTCGGCGCGCATGCCGTCGTAGAACGTCCGCGCGTTGTCCGCGGGATAGGCGTTGATCACCTCCAGGCCCGGTCCGGCGTGCGTCAGCAGGTTCTGCGGGGTGCCGGGCTTGAGCTCGGGTTCGCAGGCGTCGAGCCACCAGACGCGGATGCCGTGGCGGAAGTAGTTCTCCCGCACCTGCTCCCAGACGAACGCGCGCGCCTCCGGGTTCGACGGGTCGTAGAACGACACCCCGACGTCCTCGGCCACGCCCTTGTCCGGCCAGTCGGCGTGCACCGGCGGCCCCTGCTCGGTGGCGAGGAACAGGCCGCGGTCCAGCATCGTCCCGTAGTGCTCGGACAACGGGCTGACCGACGGCCACACCGAGACCATCAGCCGCACGCCCAGCTCGTCCAGCTCCCGCACGGCCGCGGCGGGATCGGGCCACTCCGCCGGGTCGAACCGCCACTCCCCCAGGTGCGTCCAGTGGAAGAAGTCCGCGACGATCACCGACAGCGGCAGGCCGCGGCGGTGGTGCTCGCGGGCGACCTCCAGCAGCTCCTCCTGCGACCGGTAGCGCAGCTTGCTCTGCCAGAACCCGGCCGCCCACTCCGGCAGCAGCGGCGGGTGCCCGGTCACGCCCGCGTAGCGTTCGAGCACCTCGGCGGGTTGCCCGGCGGTGAACCAGTAGTCGATCTGCCGGGCGCTGTCGGACGTCCAGCGCGTCGCGGTGCGGCCGAGCTCGACCCTGCCGACCGCCGGCGTGTTCCACAGCAGGCCGTAGCCGCGGCTCGACACCAGCAGCGGGATGCTGACCTCGGCGTTGCGCTGCACCAGCTCGACGACCGCGCCCTTCTGGTCGAGCAGTCCGTGCTGGTGCTGGCCGAGGCCGAAGAGCCGCTCTCCCTCGTAGGAGCGGAAGTTCTGCTCGACGCGGTGGTAGCCATTGCCGGTGGCGGTGAACAGGCGCGGGCCCGGCCACCAGAAGTGGATCGGCTGCTCGGCGAGCAGCTCCTCCCCGGTGTCGTCGCGGAGGAACCGCACGACGCCGTCCCCGAGCTCGACCCGCAGCCTGCCGTTGAGGAGCACCGCGGAGTCCGGGCCGATCTTGCACTCCACCCGGCCCGGCGGGCGTTCCAGCAGGGCGCCGCGGATGCCGTCGCGCACGACCGCCAGGCCGACGCGCACGCGCACGCTGTCGGGTCCCCACGCCTCGACTCGCAGCACCTGGTGCCCTTCGCGCCACTCCAGGCCCTGGGCGATCTCGCGGAACATGTCTCACCTCGTCGTTGTCGAAGCGTTTCGATGACGGACCGGCCGGGCCGAGCGGGGCCGGGTCAGCGGGGTGCGGTGCTCGCGCGGCTCAGGAGCTTGGGGGCCAGCAACGTCAGCGGGGGCGTCTGCTGGCCGTTGAGGCGGGCGACCAGCAGTTCCATCGCCTGCCGGCCGAGTTCCTCGGCGGGCAGCTGGACGGAGGTCAGCTGGAGCTGCTCGGCGTACTCGTCCGGGCAGATCGCCACGACGGCGACGTCGTCGGGGACCTTGCGCCCCAACGCGCGCAGGCCGGCCGAGACCCAGCCGAGCGCCGCCTCGTTGTGCACGACCAGCGCGGTCATCGCCGGTTGGGCGCGCAGCATCGCGCGCATCGACGCCAGCACCGACTCGTAGTCGTCCTCGGCGGGCAGCGCGGTCGAGGCGATGCCGCGGCGCATGGCCGCCGCGCCGAACCCCGCCATCGTGCGTTGCGCGTAGCCGGTGTTGCGCTGGTAGACCACGCTCGGGGCGCCGAGGAAACCGACGTGCCGGTGGCCGAGGTCGGCGAGGTGGTCGACGCACCGCGCGCCCGCCGCCTCGAAGTCCAGGTCGACGCAGACGATCCCCTTGACCGCGGCCGGGCGTCCGATGAGGACGGACGGCTGGGCCATCTGGCGCAGCAACGGCACGCGATCGTCGTCCAGTTCCACGTCCATCACCAGGAACCCGTCGGCCTGGGCGCTGCCCGCGACCCGCCGCAGCCCCTCCGCGCCCTGGTCCGCCGTCACCAGCAGCACGTCCATGTCGTGCCGGCGCGCCGTCGTGACCACCGCCGTCACGAACCGCATCAGCACGGGCAGGTGCACGCCCGCGCGCAGCGGCAGCACCAGCGCCACCACGTTCGCCCGGCTGCTCGCGAGCGCTCTCGCCCCGGCGTGCGGGTGGTAGCCGAGCAGCCGGATGCTCTCCCTGACCTTGGACCGGGTCTGCGGCGAGATCGACCGCTTGCCGGTCAGCACGTAGGAGACGGTGCTCGGCGCGACTCCGGCGTGCCGCGCCACGTCCGCGATGGTGACCACACCGGCACCTCCGGGTTCACGTTCGACCGATCTCGACTGAGGCGAGCCGGATCCCGGGTGATCCGAACACGACGACGACGTCGTGCACCCCGGGTTTCCAGGTCGCCGGTACGCGGATGTCCTTCCACGCACAGGGGTCGCCGGCGGGGACGGTGATGGTGCACCGCGCCTCGCCGCCGGTTCTCAGCACGATCTCGCCGCCCGCGCCCGCGACGCGCGCGGTGCAGTGCGTGGCGAGCTCGTCGACCAGCACGTCGCCCAGCAGGACCCAGGCCCCCGCCTCGGTGCTCTGGACGACGGTGCCGTGCGCCTTGGTCTCGTCGGACAGGGTGATGCCGGCGCAGTCGTCGAAGAGCTCCGCGCGCAGGTGCTCGCCGCGCAGGCCGATCCCCTCGCCGATCACGCGGATCTCGGTGCGTGCGCGGGTCCACGGCCCGATCCACAGGTCGTGCGGGGAGGTCTCGACCACGGGCCGGTCGCTCACGACGTCCCAGTGCCAGAAGTCCGCGCCGTTCAACGGGAACCGCACCACGCGGCTCTCCCCCGGTTCGAGCGGGACGCGTTCGAAGGCGAGCAGCGCGCGGGAGGGCCGCACGACGCGCGACTCCCGCTGGCTGCCGTAGAGCTGCACGACCTCGGCGCCCGGCCGGTCACCGGTGTTGGTGACCTCGACCGAGACCTCGAACCGCTCGCCTTCCCGCACCGCGGCCGCCGAGCTGGTCAGCGGGCCGTAGGAGAACCTGGTGTAGCTCAGTCCGTGGCCGAACTCGTAGAGCGGGTCGTCCTCCAGGTAGAGGTACGTCGACCGCGCCCCGATGACGTCGTAGTCGAGCAGGTCCGGGAGCTGCCCGGTGCCGCGGTACCAGGTCTGGGTGAGCCGGCCGGACGGCGAGACCTCGCCGAACAGCACCTCGGCGAGCGCACGGCCCAGCTCCTGGCCGCCGTGCGAGGACCAGAGGATCGACGGGACGTGCTCGTCCTCCTCGACCAGCGCGTACGGGTAGCTGCTGACCACGACGAGCACGGTCCGCGGGTTGGCCCGCCGGACGGCGCGGACCAGCTCGGTCTGGGCCGGTGGCAGGTCGAGGGTGTCGCGGTCCTGGGTCTCGCGGCCGTTGACGTGCGGGTCGTTGCCCGCGAAGACGATCGCGACGTCGGCGGCCTCGGCGAGCGCGACGGCCTCGGCGATCCCGGACCGTTCGACCTCCAGCCGCCACCGCGTCGCGTTCTCCTCGTCCGGGGTGAAGCCGTCCGTCGTCAGGTACTGGCCGAGCACGGAGTTGCGCAGCAGGCAGGTGCCGTCGTCGAGGCGGGTGAGCTCGAAGAGCTCGCGGACGTCCCAGCCACCGGGCATCGTGCGTTCGGTGACGACCTCGCCGTCCGCGTTCGAGGCCAGGTAGCGCCCGGTCAGCGCGCTGCGCAGGGTCACCACGCCGCCGCCCCACTCGGCCAGGTCGTAGACGTGCTCGTGGCCGTCGGCGCGGAGCGAGACCCTGTCCAGGCCCTCGGCGTACGTCGTCTCTCCACTGTGGAGCGCCGTGATGCCGGCCAGCGGGGTCACCGAGTACGGCAGCGTGCCGGAGTACCAGTCCTCGAACAGCACGTTTGCGTGCGTGCCGATCACGGCGATCTTCCCGCCCCGCCCCAACGGCAGCAGGGTGTCGTTCTTCAGCAGCACGATCGACTGCCTGGCCGCTTCCAGCGCCAGCGCGCGGTGTTGCGGGGAGTCGATGACGTCCTCGGTGATGGCCGCGTACGGGTTGGCGTCCGGCGGGTCGAACTCGCCGAGCCGGAACCGCAGCGCCAGCAACCGGCCGGCCGCGCGGTCCACGTCGTCCTCGCTGATCAGGCCGCGTCTCAACGCCTCGGTGAGGTGGCCGGTGGTGGTCGACGGGTCGGCGTCGTGGTCGGTGAAGCTGTCCAGGCCCGCACGGAGCATCGCGGCGTGCGCCGTCACGTCGTCGGGGTGGTAGGCCTGCGCACCGGCCACGTTCGACGGTGCCCAGGCGTCGCTGACCACCGCGACCTCGCCCCAGCGGCGCAGGTGCTCCTCGATGTGCGGCGTGAGGTGCGCGGGGCGCCCGTTGACGAGGTTGTACGACGGCATCACCGCGACCGCCGCTCCGGCCGCGATCGGCCCCCGGAAGCACGGCAGCTCGTACTCGTGCAGCACGCGGGCCCGCAGCGACGACGAGGTGGTGCACCTGTCGGTCTCGTTGTTGTAGCCCAGGAAGTGCTTCAGCGTCGGCGCGGTCTTGAGGTACACCGGGTGGTCGCCGCGCAGGCCCTTCGCGTACGCCGTGCCCATCACGGACGTGAGCAGCGGGTCCTCGGAGTAGCCCTCCTCGTTGCGCCCCCAGCGCGGGTCGCGCAGCGGGTTGACCACCGGCGCCCACACGGTGAGGCCGTGCGCCACCGGGTCCTTGTGGTGGAAGCCGCGCGCCTCGGTGCCGGTCGCGTCGCCGACCGCGCGCACCAGGTCCGGGTTCCACGTGCTGGCCAGGCCGATGGCCTGCGGGAACACCGTCGCCCTGCCGAGCCACGCGACGCCGTGCAGCGCCTCCGTGCCGGTGCGGAAGGCGGCGATCCCGAGCCGGGGCACCGCGGGCTGGTACTGGTGCAGCAGCCCGATCTTCTCGGCGGTCGTGAGCCTGCCGAGCAGGTCCTCGACGCGCCGGGACACCGGCAGGTCGCGGTCGCGGAAAGGCGGTTCTTCCATGCCGGAGCCACGCCCTTCCCGTCGTCGGGACCCGCGTCGAATCGCTTCGACCGGACCTCGTGAACGTGGCACGGTCCGCGACAGGTCGTCAAGGCGCTCGGACGTCGTTTCGACGGGTTCGACGGAGTTTCTGTCGAACGGCCCGCTGATTCGACGCTTTGCGGAGGAAAGCGCTTACCACGTTACGGCACAACACATTCACTCTTGCGTTGCCGACTGCGACGAGTCATCGTAGCCGCCGTGGATCTGCGACGAAGCGTTCTGCTGCCGCTGGTGGTCCTGGCCCTGGCCGCCGGGGCACCGCCCGCGTCCGCGCACGGGCGCCACGGCGAACGCCTCGACCGCGGGCTCGTCGCGGTCACCGCGGCCGGCGGCGTGCACCTGAGCTGGCGGCTGCTGGGCCACGAGGTCACCGGCGCCACGGCGACGGGACTCGCCGGACCGGACTTCGCGGTCTACCGCGACGGCAGGCGCATCGCGACCGTCCGCGACAGCACGACCTACGCCGACCCGGCACCGGTCGCCGGCGCGCGGTACCGGGTCGCGCCCGTCGTGCGGGGTCTGGTGCTGGGCCGCAGCAGACCGGTGACGGCGTGGGCGACGACGTTTCACGACCTGCCATTGCGGAAACCGGCGGACGGCGTGACGCCCGCGGGCGAGGCCTACACCTACTCCGCCAACGACGTGAGCGTCGGCGACGTGGACGGCGACGGGCAGTTCGAGTACGTGGTGAAGTGGGATCCGAGCAACTCCAAGGACGTCTCGCAGGCCGGCTACACCGGCCCGGTCTTCCTCGACACCTACCGCCTCGACGGCACGCTGCTGCACCGGATCTCGCTCGGCGTGAACATCAGGGCGGGCGCGCACTACACCCAGTTCCTGCTCTACGACTTCGACGGAGACGGCCGCGCGGAGCTGATGACGAAGACCGCGCCGGGCACCAGGGACGGCCGCGGCCGGTACGTCACCATGCCACGCGAGGACGTGCGAGCAGGCTTCTCCCACACCGACGACTACCGCCTCAGCGCCGACGGCTACCGCACCCACCTGGTCGAGGTGTTCCGCGGCTGGCAGGCCCATCCCGAGATCGTCGCGGGTCACTGGCCGGCGACGCTGGAGCAGGCGTTCGGGATCGAGCCGCGGTACGCCTACCCGCTGTCCGAACAGGACGCTTCGGCGTTGGCCGACCACTTCCTCGACGTCTACGCGCCGAGCCGCAGCGCCAACAACAAGCTGCGGAACTTCGCCGGGTTCGTCGTCGACGGTCCCGAGTACCTGACGGTGTTCGACGGCGCCACGGGACGCGAGCTGCAGACCGTGCGCTACGAGCCGGGACGCCACGACGACGGCCTCATGTGGGGCGACTACGCCATGCCGCGCATCGAGCCGGGCAACCGCGTCGACCGGTTCCTGTCCGGGGTCGCCTACCTGGACGGCGACCGTCCGTCGGCGATCTTCGCCCGCGGCTACTACACCCGCTCGACCGTCGCCGCCTACGACTGGGACGGCCGGCGGCTCACGAAGCGCTGGCTCGCCGACAGCGGCTGGGTGCCGATGACGAACCCGTTCCGCGACACCCCGCACGGCCGCGACGGCGCGAACCCGAGCCACGCCGGGCTCACCACGCAGGGCGCGCACTCGTTGAGCGTCGCCGACGTCGACCGGGACGGCCGGCAGGAGATCGTCTACGGCGGCGCGACGCTCGACGACGACGGCTCGGTGCTGTACAGCTCCACCGGAGTGCTGCCGCCGGGCAGCGCGGAGCCCGGAGCCACGGTCCGGGTCGGTCACGGTGACGCCCTGCACGTCACCGACATCGACCCGGACCGACCCGGGCTGGAGGTCTTCATGGTCCACGAAGGCGCGCGCGGCGCCCCGTACGGCTACGCCCTGCGCGACGCCCGGACCGGGGAGACGATCTACGGCGCCTACTCCGGCATGGACACGGGCCGCGGCATGATCGGCGACGTCCGCCCGGACGTGCGGGGCATCGAGACGTGGTCGTCCATGCCGGGCGGTTCCGACTCCGGTGGCCTGTGGAGCGCGGACGGCCGGCAGCTCGACATTCGTTCCCCCGGCACGAACATGAGCATCCGGTGGGCCGGTGACCTGACCACGCAGATCGTGAACGGCGCCCAGGACGTGACACCCACGATCGACGACTGGCAGCGCGGCACGTTGCTCACGGCGACCGGCACGCGGACCAACAACGGCACGAAGGGAACCCCGTCGCTCGTGGCCGACGTGTTCGGCGACTGGCGCGAGGAGCTCGTGGTGCGCACGCAGGACAGCACGGCGTTGCGCTTCTACCTGAGCACCGAGCCGACGAACCACAAGATGTACACCCTGATGGCCGACCGCCAGTACCGCGTGGAGGTCGCCCGCCAGCAGACCACCTACAACCAGCCGTCGTACCCCGGCTTCCACCTGGCCTCGGACGTCGACTTCGCACGCGTTCCCCTCCCCCGGCGTTGACGGGTACGTTCGCCTGACCAGCTTGGGAGGAGCCCCGTGCCCGTAGTCGACATGCCGGAAGAAGACCTGGTCCTGCACCGCGTCACCACGCCGGAGCCCCCGGACCTCGACGAGTGGTGGGCGGGCCAGCTGGCGGCGGCCTCCGCCGCGGCGACGCCGGTCGAGCTGACCCCGCACGAACCCTCGTTGTACGGGCCGCTGTCGGTCTACGACGTGGAGTTCTCCGGCGCGCACGGCCACCGCGTCCGCGGCTGGTACCTGCGTCCGCCGGGCGAGGAGCCGTTGCCGGTCGTCGTCACCTACATCGGGTACGGCGGTGGCCGCGGCGTGCCGGCGCAGCACACGTTGCTGCCCAGCCTGGGATACGCGGTGTTCGTGATGGACAGCCGCGGGCAGGGCGGCGGCTGGTCGTCCGGCGCCACCGCCGACGCGGGCGCGGGCACCGGCCCCGAGCACCCCGGCGTGATGACGAAGGGCATCACCCACCGGGACGGCTACTACTACACCCGCCTGTTCCTCGACGCCGCGCGCGCCGTGGACGTCGCCGCGGAGCTGCCCGGCGTCGACCCCGCGCGCATCGGCGTGACCGGCGGCAGCCAGGGCGGGGCGCTCGCCCTGGCCGCCGCGGCGCTGCGGCCGGACGCCGTGAAGGTCTGCCACTCGGACGTGCCGTTCCTCTGCGACCTGTGGCGCGCGATCCGCATCGCCACCAAGCCGCCGTACACGGAGGTCAGCGACTTCCTGGCGCAGCAGGACGCGCTCGTGCCCCAGGCGCTGGACACGTTGCGGTACTTCGACTGCGCGCTGCTCGCCCGCCGGATCACCGCGCCGACGCTGTTCAGCGTCGGGCTGATGGACGAGACGTGCCCACCGTCCACCGTGTACGCCGCCTACCACGAGGTCAGCGCGCCCAAGCAGATCACGGTGTCGCCGTTCGGCAAGCACACCACGCCCACCAGCCACGTGGAGACGCAGCTACACCACTTCCGCCACCATCTCTAAGGCGAAGCGAAGCTGGCGTGCGGTGGCTGGTTGTACGCGGTGTTCTGCCACGCCACCGCCAGCCGGTACTGCCGGTCCTGCAACAGCGACACCCGGCGGATGCTCGTCGTCTCGGTCGTCGAGTAGATGCGCAACGCGCGGTTGTCCGACGTGCGCCAGACGACCTCCTCGCGCCAGTCGCCGAAGATGTCCGCGGACAGCGCCGGGGTGGACTTGGTGCCGTTGTTGGACGCCACGCCCGAGCCGGTGAGCAGCCTGGTGTCGCCGTTGGGGCCGTACTTGTCGATCGTGGTGCCGTTGAGCAGCTCGCGCTGGGCGTCGCCGTCCCACCAGATCACGAAGTTCGCCGACCCCGGCTTGCGGGCGGCGACCTGGGCTCCGGTGGTGGCGCTGCGTAGGCCGCCGACCGAGCTCGACCACACCTCGGCACCGGCGTTGCCGGCCCAGACGTCGGCCGCGACGCCACGACCGTTGTCGCAGCCGCACGGCGGTGCGCTCCAGATGATCTGACCGGTGCGCGCGTCGCCCATCCAGTCCGCGGGGTCGGTGCCCGACTCCGACGGCTTGAACACCTCCAGGCCCGGCCTGGACGGGATGAAGTCGCCGACGTGCAACGCGTCGCCGTGACGGGTGCCGTTCTGCCACAGGCCGCGGCCGTTGTCGTCGATCGCCATCGAGCCGTAGATGATCTCGTCACGGCCGTCGGCGTCCACGTCGGCGACGGACAGCTGGTGGTTGCCCTTGCCCTCCCACTGCGAGCGGTTCGACTGCGCCGCCGAGTCGAACGTCCAGCGCTGGGTGAGCTGGCCGTTGCGGAAGTCCCACGCCACCACCACGCTGCGGGTGTAGTAGCCGCGTGCCATGACGATGCTCGGCCGTGAGCCGTCGAGGTAGGCGGTGCCGGCCAGGAACCGGTCGACCCGGTTGCCGTAGCTGTCCCCCCACGACGACACGGTTCCGCGCGGGGGCAGGTAGTTCTCCGTGTCCAGCACGGCGCCGTCGGTGCCGCGGAAGACGGTCAGGAACTCCGGCCCGGACAGCACGTACCCGTCGCTGTTGCGGTAGTCGGCGTTCGCGTTGCCGATCACCTGGCCGGTGCCCGACCGCGTGCCGTCCGCGGTCTTCACGGCGACCTCCGCACGGCCGTCGCCGTCGTAGTCGAAGACCTGGAACTGCGTGTAGTGCGCGCCCGCGCGGATGTTGCGGCCGAGGTCGATGCGCCACAGCCTGGTGCCGTTGAGCTTGTACGCGTCCAGGTAGACGTTGCCGGTGACCCCCGCCTGCGAGTTGTCCTTGGCGTTGTCGGGATCCCACTTGAGCACGATCTCCTGCTCGCCGTCGCCGTCCAGGTCGCCGATCGACGTGTCGTTGGCGACGTACCCGGAGGCCGGGATCTGGATCGGGACGTCCCTGCTGGTCTCGAGCGTGCCGACCTCAGGTGTGGCCGCCGCCGACACACCCGCGCCGACCGGGCGCACCGAGTAGGACGCGGTCGGCGGGGCGCCCGCGTCGAGGTAGCTCGTCGCCGTCGTCACCGGCACCCCGTTCACCTTCACGCCGTCGCGGTAGACGTCGAACCCGACGGCCGCCGGGTCCGAGCCGAGCAGCCGCCACGACACGAAGTTGCCCGTGCCGTGCACGGACCGGATGCTGACGAGCCCGCGGTCCCCCGCGGAACCCGCTGCGGACTCAGCTGACAGCGCCGGTGCGCCGGCCGCGGCCAGGACCACCGCGAGCAGCGCCGAAAGAGCCGGTCGCCTCATCTCATCCTCCCGAGACCGAGTAGCTGTTGGTGGTGAAGGTCCTGCCGCCGCTCGACGACGTGATCTCGTAGCCGAACTGGACCTCGCCGAGCGTCACGTCGCCCCACCAGCCGCGGGTGCGGATCCAGTTGAGGACCGCCTTCACGTCGACGGTGCCGGAGCTCGCGTTCGAGGTGCGCACGAACGAGAACACCGCGTTGTGACCGTTGGAACCGCGGTAGACGTCCCAGGTGTGGCCGCCGGTCGACGCCCTGACCTGGAAGGTCCCCAGCGGCCCGACCGGCCCGGTCCTGGTCATCCAGAGCATGACCTCGAACGCGTTGTTGTCGGCCCAGATGTCGTACGCCGTCGCGTAGGCGCCCGAGCCGGGCACGCTGACGTTGTAGCTGCTGGAGAGCGAACCGATCGCGCTGAGCCGTTTGTTCACCGCCTTCGCGGCGTGCGGGTACGACTTCACGCCACCGGTGTCCGGGTGGTTCGCCCAGACGTTCCAGCGGCTGTAGGAGTCGGCCGAGATCGTCTGGGGACCGTGCCCGTCTCCCCAGACGTCGTTGCGGACGGTGTAACCGCTGTTGGTCCAGGTCCCCCACCGGTCCGACGACGACCATGCCGCCGCCGAGGCGGCCGGCGGGCTCAACGAGAACGCCAGCGTCACGGCCACGGCCGCCGCTAACGCGCGCTTGATCTGTTTCATGGGACTTGCCCTTCTCCGCGCCAGGTGAACCGCGAAATTGAAACGTTTCACTGCCGCGGAACATTAGCGTCGAACAAGTCGAACAAAGCCCGATCAGTTTTTTCGACGCGAATCGACAATCGAAAGAATCACTCGCTAAGGTTGTCGCGAAGACACGGGCGGGGAGGCCGGTTGATCACCATCAAGGACGTCGCCAGGCACGCCGGCGTGTCCGTGAGCACGGTCTCGTACGTCCTGAGCGGGAAGAGGCCGATCTCGCGGGCCACGTCGCACCGCGTCCGCCGCAGCATCCGCGAGCTCGGGTTCCACCCCCACGCCGGGGCGCGGGCGCTGGCGAGCAGCCGCACCCACGTCCTCGCGCTCGTCGTTCCACTGAGGACGGACCTCAACCTGCCCGTGATCATGCAGTTCGTGTCGTCGATCGTCACGACGGCCCGCGCGCACGACTACGACGTCCTGTTGCTCACCAAGGAGTCCGGCGCCGACGAGGTGCACCGCGTGATCGCCTCGTCGCGCGCCGACGCGGTCCTCGTCATGGACGTCGAGGCGCGGGACCCGCGCGTCCCGGCGCTGCGCGAGCTCCCGGTGCCGGTCGTGCTCATCGGCGTTCCCGCGGAGGCCGACGGGCTCGACTGCGTCGACCTCGACTTCACCGCGAGCGGCGCGCGGGTGGTGGAGCACCTGGCCGATCTCGGGCACCGGTCGGTCGGTCTCATCGGCTCGTCGCCGGCCGTCTACGAACGCGGAACCGGTTATGCGACGCGGTTCCTGGAGGGCTTCACCGAATGCGCGCGGCGGCGCGGGGTGACCACGCACGTCCACCCGTGCGCGCCGTCCTTCCCCGCGCTCAGCGAATGCCTCTACGACCTGCTGCGGCCGGACCGGGCCGTCACCGGCCTGGTCGTGCACAACGAGGCCGTGCTCGGCGACGTGGTGCTGGAGCTGCGCCGCCGCGGCCGCCGGGTTCCCGACGACGTCTCGGTGATCGCGCTGTGCCCGGACGCGATGGCCGCCGCCCAGCCGGTGCCGCTCACGTCGATCTCCATCCCCGCGGAGGAGGTCGGCGCGATCGCCGTCGAGACGCTCATGCGCGGACTGCAGGGCGAGCACCCGTCCCAGGTCCGGCTGCTCGCTCCCGCGCTCACCGACCGCGGCAGCACGGCCGCCCGCCGGTAGACCTGGTCTCCGACAGGCCGTTCACCCGCACCGCACGCCGGTGGGACGGCCCTGACTGTTGCGCAAAATCGCCGCACAACGCACTCTGGAGGACGAAAACGATTTCGACGTTGCGCCATTTGCCGGAGGAATTGTCGAACACGCAGTCGAATGTCGTTCGAAAGGATTTCGATGGGCAGGCGACGGTCAGAAGCGGTGACGCTCGGGGACGTGGCTCGGCTGGCGGGGGTCTCCATCGCCACCGCGTCCAAGGCGATCAACGACCGCGGCGAGGTGGCGGTCACGACACGGGCCCGCGTGCTGAGAGCCGCGGCCGAGCTGTCGTTCCAGCCGAACGTGTTCGCGCAGGGCCTGGTGGCCGGCCGCACCCGCGCCATCGGCCTGCTCACCGACGAGCTGGACGGCCGCTTCGCCGTCCCGATCCTGCTGGGCGCCGAGAACGCCCTGTCGGACCAGGAGATGTCGGTGCTGCTGTGCGACACGCGGGGTGACGCCATCCGCCGCAACCACTACATCCGCACCCTGCTGGCCCGCCAGGTCGACGGTTTCATCGTGGTCGGCGACAGCAACGACGTCCGCGCCTCCCTGACCACCGACCTCCCGGTCCCGGCGGTGTACGCGTACTGCCGCTCGACCAACCCGGCGGACCTGAGCCTCGTCTCCGACGACGAGGGCGGCGCCCACCTGGCCGTGGAGCACCTGATCGCGTTGCACCGCAGGCACATCGCCCACATCACGGGCCCCCAGTCGCACCGGACCGCCCGCGACCGGGCCGCCGCCGTGCACAGCGTCCTGGCCGCGCACGACCTGGCACCGGCGGGCCAGGTCCTGCACGGCGAATGGTCGCAACGCTGGGGCCGCCAGGCCGCGCGCCTGCTGCTCGCCACCGCGCCGGAGACCGACGCGATCTTCTGCGGCAACGACCAGATCGCGAGCGGGGTCGTCCAGGCCCTGGCGGCGCTGGGGCGGCGCGTGCCGGACGACATCGCGATCGTGGGGTACGGCAACTGGGACATCTTCGCCGCCGACTGCAGCCCGCCGCTCACCACCGTGGACCTCAACCTGGAGCAGCTGGGGACCAGCGCGGTGGCGCACCTGTTCTCGGCCTTGGCGGGGGCGCCGGCGTCGGGGGTGGTGCGGCAGCCGTGCCGGCTGGTGGTGCGGGAGTCGACGGCGTGAACCTCGTCAGGACACCGGCTTCCCGTCGCCCGGATCGTGCGTGTCGAGCCGGCCGCACATGCCGAGCCGTCGGGGTGCCGGGGAGTCCAGCACGTGCACGACCGCCTCGCCGAGGTGCCCGAGGTCGCCGGAGCGCAGCCGGTCCAGGTGGTCGCCGGTCAGTTCGGCGGCCGCCAGCGCCCCGGACCGCCACCGCTCCTCCCAGGAGTCCAGCAGGTCCCGCTTCAACGCGAGAGCGGCGGCGTGGAACGAGTTCAAGGTCCCACCCCGTCGCAGCTCCAGGAACCCCTCCAGGGCGAGGTCGCGCCGCCGCCGCACGGCCTCCTCGTCACCGCCCGCGGCGGCCTCCGCGTACCGCGCCGGAGACGCCAGCACCTCCGAGGGGAACGTGAACACCGCGTCGCCCGCCTCGGGCAGGCCGCTGTTCTGCATCACGACCACGATCCGCAGGTCGCCGTCGTTCACCAGCCGGTGGACCGTGCCGGGCGTGAACCACACGACCGAACCCTCGCGCAACGGCGTCGAGGCGAACCCCTTGGCGGTCAACGTCTGCACGCTGCCGGTGCCGCCGACCACGTAGTAGCACTCCGAGCAGACGAGGTGCGCGTGCGGCGAACCCCCGCACAGCCCGTCCACCGTCGGCCAGTCGTACACCCGCAGCCCGGAGATGCCGATGCCGCCGGGGAACGGCGTCACCACGGGTGTGCCTCCACATAGGACTCCAGCCGGTCGCGGTCCCACGCCCCGCACCCGATGACGACCCGGTAGCGCAAGTCCAGCCCCTCACCGGGTTCCAGCGACACCGTCTCGTGGAACGCGAACGACGGGTTGACCGCCGCGAACGGCCCGCTGCGCACGAACCAGTGGGTGGTGCCGTTGGACGGGTGGTCCAGGAACAGCAGCGTGGACGAGCGGTCCACCTCGTCGTGGTGGCCGGTGAACGCGAGCCACGGCCCGGTCTTGCCCATCATGTCCTCGCCCGCGCCGCCGTCGGCCGCGAGCACCTCCCCGCCGGTGAACGACCGGGGCCCGCGCCAGAAGAACCCGGTGTACCCGGCCAGCTCGCGCCCGTTCGTGGTCGGGCTGCCGAACACCAGCGGCGACGGGCGCACGTTCGTCAGCGAGGTCGAGAACTCCAGCGTCCACGAGTCGTCGAGGACGTCCCGCACGACGAACGACCGGGTCTCCCGGACCCAGTTCTCCCCCGCCTCGGTGAACCACGACAGCTCTTCGCCGAACCCGTCCGCGACGTCCGCGAACGAGTCGTGCCGCATGCTCCCGACGTTCGGCAGCACCACGTACCCCTGGTCGCGGACGTACGTGACGCCACCCCAGAAGTTCTCGCCCGACACGTCGGTCGCGGTCATCTGCAGACCCTTGTGCCACCGGTGGTCGTGCGGCCGGAACGCCGTCACGACGTCGCCGTCCAGCGTCCGCACCGGGTGCAGGTACGGCTTCGGCCCCTCGAAGGCCGGTGTCGACGGCCCGTGCACGTACTCGAAGAGCTCGACGTCGCCGACCGCCATCGCGAGCACCGAGTCGTCCTGCCGCGAGATCACCGGGCGTTCGCCCACGGGGCACCGATCCCTTCCATCGTGGCGTAGAACGGGCTGTCCGGACCGATCTGACCGGCCTTCACGACCGCGCCGGTGAACGCGGAGGCGTAGAGCGCGGCGATGAACTCCATGGTCGTCCTGGTGTCCTCGAGGGTCACCGGGGGTTTCTCGCCGCTGTCCAGGGCGTCGAGGTACGCCGCCACCTGGCACCGGTGGCCGCTGACGACCCCGGACGACTGCTCCTGCCGCCACCGCGCGGCCACGTCCTCGCGACCGGGCGCCGGGGTGACGACCCAGTGCGCGTCGGTGTAGCCGTAGAGGTGCTCGACCTCGACCGTGGCGTGCTCGAAGTCGAACCTCAGCTCCGAGGTCTCCCGCGGCGACAGCAGCGAGTTCACCACCGAGGCGACCGTGCCGTCGGCGAACGTCACCAGCGCCATCGACACGTCCTCGGTCTGCACGTCCCGCGCCTGCCGGGCCGCGACCGCCCGGATCTCCTGCCACGGCCCGAGGACCGACAGCAGCAGGTCGAACTGGTGGATGCCGTGGCCCATCGTCGGGCCGCCGCCCTCGCTCTCCCACGTGCCGCGCCACGGCACCTCGAAGTACGCGTCGCCGCGGTACCAGAGCGTGTCGCACTTCGCGACGAACGACCTGCCGAGCACTCCTTCCGCGACCAGCCGCCGCAGCCGCACGGCCGCCGGGCCGAACCGGTGCTGGAAGACCGTCGCGACCGACGCCCGCGAGCCGCGCTCGGCGGCGATCAGCGCGTCGACCTCGCTCAACGACAACGCGGGCGGCTTCTCGACCAGCACGTGCACGTCGGCGGCCAGGCACTCCAGCGCCAACGGCACGTGGTGACGGGGTGGTGTGCACACGTGCACCACGTCCAGCGACTCGGCGTCGAGCATCGCCGTGAGGCCTGGGTACGTCCGCGGCACACCCTGTTCCGCGGCGAACGCGGCCGCGCGGTCGGCGTCCACGTCCGCCACCGCGACGAGCTCGACCCGGTCGCCCGCCGCCCGCAGCGCCTCGGCGTGGGCGGAGGCGATCGCGCCGGTGCCGACGACCGCGGCCCGCCTCACCTCGCCGCGTCCACTTCGGACTGCACTTCCTTGATGAACGACGCCGCGGCCTGGTCCGGTGTGGTCCGGCCGAACAGCACGTCCTCGGTGTGCCGCTTGAGGATCGTGTCGAGGGTGCTGGCGCCGTTCGGGGTGATCCGCGGCGGGTCGCTGACCGGCACGGTGTCGAGGTACTCCTTGGCGGCCTTGTCGGTCTCCTTGAGCTGGTCGGCGATCGCCTCGCGGATCTTCTGGTTGGCGGGCACGCCGCGTTCGGTCAGCAGGATCTTCGCCGACTCCTCGTCGTTGGCGAGGAAGCTCACGAACGCCGCGGCCTCCGCCGGGTACTTCGAGCGCGCGGACACCGACCAGAACATCGACGGCTTGTAGTAGGCGCCGGGCGCCTTGCCCTGCGTCTCGCCCGGCATCCGCAGCAGCTTCAGCTTCGCGCCGCTCGCGGCGGTCAGCGCGGTGAGCTGGGTGTTCCACCACAGGCCGAACGCCGCCGTGTTCGTCGCCGTCGCCGACTGGTTCAGGCCGGCGGAGGCCTTCTCGATCGTCGCGGACGGCGACATCGAGGCGCCGGACTTCGACAGGTCGAGGATGTACTGCCAGTAGTCGCGGGCGATCTCCTGCGGCAGCACGACCTTCGCGTCGGCGTCGAACATCGCCTTGCCCTGCTGCCGCGCGCGGATGCTCAGGCCCGCGGCGTCGTTGATGCCCGGCGACTGCATGCCGAACACCTGCCCGCCGCCGGCCTTCGACACCTGGTCGGCGATGGTCTTCAGGTCGTCCCACGACCACTTCGTGTCGTCGGGCACGGGGATGTTGTACTTCGCCAGCAGGTCGAGGTTGACCATGATCGAGTACATGCCCAGCCCGACCGGCAGCCCGTACCGCTTGTCGCCGATCGTACCGGTGGCGAGCGCCTTCTGGTCGAAGTTCGTGGTGTCGAGGTGCTTCTTGGCCTCGTTCAGGTCGAGCAGCGCGCCGCGTTCGGCGTAGGAGGCGATGTACAGCTCGTCCATCTGCATGATGTCCGGCGCGTCGTTGGCCGCCATCGTGGTGGCGAGGCTGTCCCAGTAACCGTTCCACTCCTTGAACTCACCCTTGATGGTGATGTTCGGGTGCTTCTGCTGGAACAGGTCGATGACCTTCTGGGTGCGCTTGTGGCGGTCGTCCGCGCCCCACCACGTGAACCGCAGCGTCACCTTCTCCGCCGTCAGGTCGCCTCCGGCGTCGGAGGACGACCCGCAGGCGACCAGCAGTGACGCGGACAGCGACAGCAGGACCGCCCAGGCGGTTCCGCGGCGAACACCTCTGAGCATGAGCTTCCCTTTCGGCTACTTGCCCCCGGTCGTGGCGATCCCCTTGACGAGGTACCGCTGACCGACGAGGAACGCGAGGAAGATCGGGACGAGCGACACGACGCTCATCGCGAACTGGGAGCCCCACGACGTGGCCACCGTCGAGTCGACGAACGACCGCAGGGCGACGGGCACCGTGTACATGTCCGGGTCCGTCAGGTAGATCAGCTGACCGAAGAAGTCGTTCCAGGTCCAGATGAACGTGAAGATCGTCGTGGTGGCGAGCGCGGGTTTCATCAGCGGCAGCACGATCCGCAGGAAGATCCGCGGGTGGCCGCAGCCGTCGATGCGCGCCGCCTCGTCGAGCTCGCGCGGCAGGCCGCGGACGAACTGGACCATGAGGAACACGAAGAACGCGTCGGTGGCGAGGATCTTCGGCACGATCAGCGGCAGGAACGTGTTGACCCAGCCGATGTTCGAGAACAGCACGTACTGCGGCACGATGATCACGTGGATCGGCAGCATGATCGTGCCGAGCATGATCCCGAACCACCAGCGCTTGCCGGTGAACTGCAGCCGCGCGAACGCGTACGCGGCCATCGAGCACGACACCAGGTTGCCGACGATGCAGCCCAGCACCAGGATCGCCGAGTTGAGCAGGTACGTCCCGAACGACGGCGAGAGCGCGTTCCAGCCCTCGGTGTAGTTCTCCGTCCGGAACGTGTCGAGGATCAGGCCGGGACTGCGGAAGATCTCGTCGCCCGGCCGCAGCGAGCTCACGACCATCCACAGCACCGGGTACAGCATCACGAACCCGATGAGGACCAGGCCGAGGTGCTTCGCGGGCACCAGGAGCCGGCGGCGCAGTTCAGTCGTCATAGAACACCCAGTACTTCGCCGCCCAGAAGTTGACCGCGGTGAACGCCGCGATGATCAGCAGCAGGAACCACGCCAGCGCCGACGCGTAGCCCATGTCGAAGCGGCTGAAGCCCTGCTGGTACAGGTAGAGCGTGTAGAACATCGTCGAGTCCGACGGCCCTCCCGTGCCGCCGGAGACGACGAACGCCTGGGTGAACGACTGGAACGCGTGGATGATCTGCAGGACCAGGTTGAAGAACAGGATCGGCGACAGCAGCGGCAGCGTGATCCGCCGGAACCGCGACCACCGGCTCGCCCCGTCGATCGCGGCGGCCTCGTAGTAGACCACCGGGATCTGCCGCAGCCCGGCCAGGAAGATGATCATCGGGGAGCCGAACGTCCACACGTTCAGCACGATCAGCGTCGACAGCGCGGTGTCCGGGTCGGAGATCCAGCCCCTGCCCTCGACGCCGAAGAGGCCCAGCACCCGGTTCACCAGCCCGTCGGTGCCGAAGACCTGCGTCCACAGCACCGCGATCGCCACGCTCGACCCGAGCAGCGACGGCAGGTAGAACGCCGAGCGGTAGAACGCGAGCCCGCGCAGCCCCTTGTCGAGCAGCAGCGCGACGCCCAGCGCGCACGCCAGCTGGAGCGGCACGGACACCAGGACGTAGGTGAACGTCACGCGCAGGGCGTTGTGCAGCCGCTCGTCGCTCAGGATGCGGGCGAAGTTGTCGAGCCCGACGAACTTCGGCGGCTGGATGAGGTTGTACTTGGTGAAGCCCAGCCCGAACGACGCGAGCACCGGGCCGATCGTGATGAAGACCAGCCCGGCGAACCAGGGCGCGAGGAACCAGAACGCGGCCTTGTTGTCGCGTTTGCGCACCTGCACGCCGCCACGGCGCAGCTGACGCAGTTCGTCGAGAGCGCTCATGAACTCCTGACCCCGTCGGCTGGAAAACGCTTTCCGGAGTCTGCATCGGCGCTTCGCGCAGCGTCAAGCAGCGCTGTCGAACGGCGTCGAACGCCCGCTGTCGAACAGCCGGGTAACGTTTCGACTACGGTCCGGTGTGGACAGTCCTCTCCCGTGGAGGGACCGCTGGACGGAACGATTCAGTCCAGCGGCCGGTAGACGAAGTCGGAGAAGTCGGCCCAGGAACCCCCGGAGGCGCCGGTCGCGTACAGTCCGATGTGGACTCCGGTGAACCCGCCGGCGACCGGCGTGCTGAGCACCCGTCCGTCGAACGGCTCCCCCAGCGGCCGCCACACCGCCGACCCGACGGCGACGAGCGCCTGGTGGCTCTGCCCGCGCGCCTCGAAGCCCAGCCGCACGGCGGAGTCGCCCACCTCGGTCCTCGCCAGCACCTCGTCACGGCCCTGCGCGCGCAGCACCAGCACGACCTCTCCCCCGGCGCCGAGCAGCAGCCGGACGTGGTGGTCGTCGTTCTGCAGCAGCACCAGCCCGGCGGCGTCGGACGGCCCGTCCGGCCGGAACTCCAGCGTGCACGAGGCGTGGAAGTCCTGGTGCTGCTGGCGGCGCAGGACGATGCTGGGGTTCGCCCGCTCGGTGACCGACTCCGGGCGCACGCGCAGCCGCAGGTGCCCCGGACGTTCGGTGAGCGACCAGAACGGCTCCTCCGGCGGCGTGCGCAGGAGCATCCACTCGCCCCCGAGCTCCGCGGACGAGAAGGGCTCGGGATCGGCAGGCCACGGGTGTGCGGGCAGCTCGGGGACGGGGTAGGACTCCTCGACCCGCCCGGTGCCGGGACTGAAGACCGGGGCGCCGTTCTCCCACACCACCGGCACGAGGAAGGTCTCGCGGCCGAGGTTGTAGTAGTAGCCGCCGTACGGCCGGACGGCGAGCAGGACGGCGTACCACTGGCCGTGCTGCGTGCCCACCAGGTCCGCGTGCCCGACGGCCGCGATCGGGTACGAGCGGCCGAGGTGGCGGTGGGTCAGCACGGGGTTGATCTTGGAGGGGACGTACGGCCCGGTGATGTCGTCCGAGGACGCCACCACGACGGAATGCTCGAAATCCGTGCCGCCTTCCGCGCACACCATCACATAACGACCGTCCACCTTGTACACGTGCGGCGCCTCCAGCCACACGGAACCGCGCACGATTCCGGTGAGCACCACGTGCTCCTCGCCCACCAGCGCCAGTTTCGCGGGATCGAACTCGCGCAGGTAGATCTCGTTGCGGCCGTTCTCGATCTCGCGGGTCGCCGTCCACCACGCGCGGCCGTCGTCGTCGAAGAACAGCGACGGGTCGAACCCCGCCGCCTCCGGCAGCCACTGCGGTTCTGACCACTCCCCGGCCGGATCGGTGGCGGTGACGACGAAGTTGCCCGACTCGCGCGTGCCGTGGACGAGCGTGCACACCACGTAGAACACGCCGTCGTGGTGGCGGATCGTCGGCGCGTACAGCCCGCCGGAGGCCTGGATCCCCTGCAGCGGCAGCTGCGACGGCCGGTCCAGCACGTGCCCGACCTGGCGCCAATGCACCAGGTCACGGCTGTGGTAGAGCGGCAGGCCGGGGAAGTACTCGAACGTCGAGGTGACGAGGTAGTAGTCGTCCCCGGCGCGGCACACCGACGGGTCGGGGTGGGAGCCGGCGAGGATCGGGTTCGCGAACTGTGCCAAGGGGAGCTCTCCCGCGCTTCGTCCCCGGCACCACGGCGTGGTGGTGCGCAGCCGGGACCGGTGCCGCCTGCCCACGGCTGGTCCCGGCTGCGCGGGTGCTGCGGCGGTCCGCCGGATCGTCGCAGAGGTCGTCGTCCCGGAGTTCGGTTGTCTCGGAAGCCCGAGACTCCCCCGCGTCACCGGGTCGTGTCAATCGTTGTCGATAACGTTCCACATCGCGCGGCAGCCCGCCAATTGAGACGTCTCCCTCTCGCGGACTGAACAAACACAGTGCGGAACAAATGCACTTCGACATATTCGATCGGCGCGTTGTCGAACAATGGCATCGACGTTAACGCGCTCGGTGCGAAATGCAAAATCCCGTTTTCCGGGACCGCCGGAGATCCGCGGGAGGACCTGCGGCTATGCCCGCTGGAAGACCGGCGGCTCGTCGGCCGCGAGGTCGTCCGGCAGCCGCAGTCCCTGGTGGCGGGGCACGAGCTCCGACTGGAGCACGATCGCCGCGGCGCCGATCGCGGGCGCCGAGGCGGCCGATGGCGACAACCGCACGGCGACCGGCCGCGCTCCCCTGGAGGCGAACGCCCGGTCGAGCTCCTCGCGCAGCACCGGCAGGTAGATCGAGCCCGCGATGGCGAAGCTCGGACCGGTGAGCACCAGCACCTCGAGGTCGAGCGCGTGGACCAGCGTCCTGGCGGCGGCCGCGACGTGGCGGGCGGACCGTTCCAGCAGGGCCAGCGCCCGCGCGTTGCCCTGGCGCGCGGCCCGGGAGATCGCGGCGAAGTCGGTGGCGACCGGCGTGGCGGGCCGGGTCCGGCCGCCGGGCAGCCCGGCCGCGCGGGTCAGCGCCCGGTCCTCCCGCGCCCGCGCCACGACGGCGGCGGGCCCGGCCAGCACCTCCAGGCAGCCCCTCCCGCCGCACGGGCACGGCGGCCCGTCGACGTCGAGGCAGAAGTGGCCGATCCCGCCGGCGTGCCCGCCGGGGCCGCGGTGGGTCGTGCCGCCGAGCACCACGCCCGCGCCGAGGTCCGACCCCATGTACAGCGCGGCGAACGTCGAGGTCGCGCCGACGCCGCCGGACCAGTGCTCGCCGATCGCCGCGGCCGTCGCGTCGTTGTCCAGCACCACCGGCAGGCCCGTGGCGCGTCCGAGGTCGGCGCCGAACTGCCACGGCCGCGCCGAGACGAGTCCCAGCCCAAGGATCCGGCCGCGTTCGACGCCGACGCTGTCGATCAGCGCGCCGACCTCGCGGGCCATCCTGGCGACGACGGCCGCCGGCTCCTCGCTCGCCGCTCCCGCCCGCGAGATGCGGGCGACGACCGCGCCGCCGAGGTTCGTCAGCACGTAGGTGATCCGCGCGTCGTCGAGGTGCACGCCGACGGCGTAGCGCGCGAAGTGGTCGAGCTGGAGCAGAACGCGCCGCTTGCCGCCGGTCGACTCGGCATGCCCGGTCTCGGCGACCAAGCCCTCGTCGATCAGCCCGCGCACGACCGTGGAGATCGTCCCGCCGGTCAGGCCGCTGGCGTTGACCAGGCCGACCCTGCTGATCATGCCCGCGGCGCGGATCAGGTCCAGCACGGCCGCCCTGGTGCTCGCGTGGGTCACCCGCGCCGGTCCGCTCACGTCCACGCCCTCCGTCCGCCGTCGAACGACGAACCTGCTCCATCGACGACCGAGGGTCAAGTAAAGCACCTTCGGCCGTTGACTTTCTTTGTTTAGTAACTGAAGAATCTCGCCCCGCAGCATCCCAGCCACGGGGAGGATCGACGATGTTCCTGCTGAAGCGGCTCTGCGCACTGGGTCTGACGGTGGTCGTAGCGGCCGGCTGTGCCGCGTCCGGCGGCGGCCAGGCCGACGACACGCTGGTCGTCTACACCGGTCAGGCCGGCGACTTCCAGCTCAACTTCAACCCCTACGCCCCGACCCAGATCGAGGGTCCCGGCACGATCTACGAACCGCTGTTCTTCTACAACATCGCGAAGGACCAGCCGCCGAAACCACTGCTCGGCAAGGCGTTCGAGTGGAACGCCACCGGCACCGAGCTGTCGATCACCCTGCGCGACGACGCGACGTGGTCCGACGGCGAGAAGTTCACCGCGGAGGACGTCGTCTTCACGCTCGGCATGGTCGCGAAGACCCCGGCGATGAACAAGACCGGCTTCAAGGGCACCGCCACCGCCACCGACGACGCGCACGTCGTCGTCAAGTTCCCCGAACCGTCCTACATGGACGGACCGCAGGTGCTCGGCCAGCTGTGGATGATGCCCGAGCACATCTGGAAGAACTACCCCTCCCCCGCCACCGAGGTGAACCGGAACCCGGTCGGCACCGGCCCGTTCACGCTCGGCGACTTCAAGGCGCAGTCGTTCACGCTCAAGGCGAACCCGAGGTACTGGGGCGGTGAGCCCGCGGTCAAGCAGGTGCGGTACCTGTCGCTGTCGGGCAACCAGGCCGGGGTCGACGCGCTCAAGGCCGGGTCGGTCGACTGGCAGACCGGCCCGATCCCCGACATCAAGGACATCGAGAAGAACTACCCCGGCTACAAAGCGATCACGTTGCCGCTCAACCAGGTCGCGCTCTTCACGTGCTCGAACGCGCAGCTCGGCTGCCAGGGCGCGCAGACCGACCCGGCCGTGCGCAGGGCGATCTACCACGGGATGAACCGGACGCAGATCAACTCGCTCGCCTTCCAGAACGTCAACAGCGAGATGTCTCCCGGCTTCACGCTCCTGCCGCGCGACAACGCGCTCGTGTCGAGCAAGCTCACCGACCGCCTGGCGCCGATGGACCCCGACGTCGCCAAGGCCGACCAGCTGCTCACCTCCGCCGGGTACGCCAAGGGCGGCGACGGCATCTACGCCAAGGACGGCAAACCGCTGGCGCTCACGGTGAAGGTGGTCGCCGGCTGGACCGACTACATCACCGCGCTGGAGACGCTGAGCCAGCAGCTGCTGCGGATCGGCGTGAAGCTCACCCCGCAGCAGCTGTCGTGGAACGAGTGGGCCGACGCGCGCGGCCGCGGCCAGTACGAGCTGCTGATCGACTCGGTGGAGCAGGGCCCGGCGCCCGACCCGTTCTACACCTACAGCTACTTCTTCTCCACGGCGACGACGGCGCCGGTCGGCCAGGCCGCCGTCCCGAACTACGCGCGCTTCAGCAACGCGGCGGTCGACCAGGCGATCGCCGAGCTGAAGAAGACCGACACCGGCGACCCGTCCCGGCAGCGGCACTACGACACCATCCAGGTCGAGCTGGAGAAGTCCATGCCGTACATCCCGGTGCTCACCGGCGGCATCCCCAGCGAGTTCAACGCCAGGGGCTTCACCGGCTGGCCCACGAAGGACGACCTCTACGCGTTCCCCGCCGTCTGGAAGCGGCCGGACGCCTCGCAGGTGTACGCGAAGCTCAAGCCCGCGGGGCAGTGACATGGGCCATCACCTGCGCAGAACCGCCTTCTACCTGACGGCGCTGTGGGCGGCGGTGACGCTGAACTTCGTCATCCCGCGACTGCTGCCGGGCGACCCGGTGGACATCCTGATGGCCAAGCTCCAGCAGCGCGGCGGCAGCGTCGACCCCGCCGCGCGGCAGGCCTACGAGACGTTGCTCGGCACCGGCGGGCGCGAGTCGTTCGCCGCGGAGTACCTGGCCTACCTGGGCAACCTGCTGCGCGGCGAGCTCGGCGTGTCGGTCAGCGCGTTCCCGGCGCAGGTCACCGACGTGATCGCGGGCTCGCTGCCGTGGACCGTCGTGCTGGTCGGGCTCGCGACGCTGCTGTCGTTCCTGCTCGGCATCGGCCTCGGCGCCGTGGTCGGCTGGAAGCGCGGCACGTGGCTCGACTCGCTCGTGCCCGCGACCACGATGCTGTCGGCCGTGCCGTACTTCTGGCTCGCGCTGATCCTGGTCGCGGTGCTGTCGTCCGGGCTCGGCTGGTTCCCGCTCAACGGCGGCTACGACGTCGTGCTCGATCCCGACTGGAGCCCCGAGTTCGTCGGGTCGGCGCTCTACCACGGCACGCTGCCCGCGGTGACGATCGTGCTCTCGTCGGTCGGCGGGTGGCTGCTGGGGATGCGCAACACGATGGTCTCGGCGATGGCGGAGGACTACGTGCTGACCGCGCGGGCGAAGGGGCTGCGCGGCAGCCGGGTGATGATCAGGTACGCGGCCCGCAACGCCGTGCTGCCGTCCGTCGCCGGGTTCGCCATCTCGCTCGGTTTCGTGGTGTCCGGGTCGATCGTCACCGAGCAGGTGTTCTCCTACCCCGGCATCGGCTCGAAGCTGCTGCAGGCCGTGCAGAACAACGACTACGCGCTCATGCAGGGCATCTTCCTGGTCATCACGGTCGCGGTGCTCGGCGCCAACCTGGTCGTGGACCTGCTGTACGGCCTCGTCGACCCCCGCACGAGGGATCGGAGCACCGTGTCATGACCCGGTCCCCCAAGCTCGTCACCGGCCTGGTGCTCGCCGGGCTGGTCGTCCTCTTCGGACTCCTCGGCCCGCTGCTCACCGGCGACCCCGCGCTGATCAGGGACAGCGGCCTCACCCCGCCCGGCGGTGAGCACCTCCTGGGCACCACGCTGACCGGTCAGGACGTCCTCGCGCAGCTCGCCCACGCCACCCGCGGCTCGTTGTGGATCGGCCTGCTCGTCGGCGTCATGGCCACGGTGCTGTCCGGGTTCTTCGGCATCGTCGGCGCGTACGCGGGCGGGGTCGTGGACGAGGTCTTCTCGTTGTTCTCCAACGTGGTGCTGGTGATCCCGGGCCTGCCGCTGGTGATCGTGGTGGCCGGGTTCGTGCCGGCCGAGCAGCGCGGCACGTCCACGATCGCGCTGGTGCTCGCCATCACGGGCTGGGCCGCGGCCGCCCGCGTGCTGCGCGCGCAGACGTTGTCGTTGCGCAACAGGGACTACGTGGCCGCGGCGCGGGTGTCCGGCGAGAAGACGTGGCGGGTCATCGGTGTGGAGATCCTGCCGAACCTGCTGCCGATCCTCGCCGCGCAGTTCGTGTTCGCCGTCGTGCTGGCGATCCTGAGCGAGGCGGGGCTATCGTTCCTCGGGCTCGGCGCCTCGGACTCGTCGACGCTCGGCACGATGCTCTACTACGCGCAGAACGGGTTCGCGCTGCAACGCGAGGCCTGGTGGTGGTTCGTGCCGCCCGGCCTGGTGATCGCGGTGTTCGGCGGCGCGCTGGCGCTGGTCAACTTCAGCATCGACGAGATCGTCAACCCCGCCCTGCGCGACCGCGAACGACGCCGGGAGGACGTGGTGGCCGCGGACCACGCTCCCCCGGAACCCGGCGCCGTGCTCACCGTCCGCGACCTCAACGTCGTCTACCGGGGCGCCACCCCCGTGCACGCGGTCAAGGACGTGTCGCTGACGTTGCGGCGCGGCGAGATCCTCGGCCTGGCCGGGGAGTCCGGCTGCGGCAAGACCACCCTGGCGTACGCGGTCAACCGCCTGCACCGGCCGCCGGCCGAGGTCACGTCCGGCTCCGTCCGGTTCGAGGACGTCGACGTGCTGGCACTGGGCGCGGAGGAGCTCAGGAAGTTCCGCTGGGCCAGGCTCTCCATGGTGTTCCAGGGCGCGATGAACTCCCTGAACCCGGTCACGACGGTCCGCGCGCAGCTGGACGACGTCCTGGCCACGCACCGCCCCGGAACGTCCACATCGGACCGGGAGGCGCGCTGCGCGGAGGTCCTGCGGCTCGTCGGCGTCGACCCGGCACGGCTCGGCGCGTACCCGCACGAGCTGTCGGGCGGCATGCGGCAGCGCGTCGTGATCGCGATGGCGCTGCTGCTCGAACCGCAGGTCATGATCATGGACGAGCCCACCACCGCGCTGGACGTGCTGGTGCAGCGGGAGATCCTGAACGAGATCAAGCGCCTGCGCGACGAGCTCGGGTTCGCGGTCGTGTTCATCACGCACGACCTGCCGCTGCTGCTGGAGCTGAGCGACCGGATCGCGGTGATGCGCGACGGCGAGGTCGTCGAGTACGCCGACGCCGAGGACCTCTACCTGCGGCCGCGGCACCCCTACACCCGGCAGCTGCTGGCCTCGTTCCCCGGCCTGACCGGAGAAGCGGGAGCGCTGACGCGATGACCACCCTCGAAGTGCGCGGTCTGACCAAGACCTACCGCGGCGTCCGCGCCGTCGACGACGTCTCGTTCACCCTCACCCCCGGCCGCACGGTCGCGCTGGTCGGCGAGTCCGGGTCCGGCAAGTCGACCACCGCCAGGATGATCGCCAAGCTGGTCAGGCCCACGTCCGGGGAGGTCGTGCTGACCGGGCCGGACGGCTCGCCCGTCGCCGCGCGGTCCTACCGCGACCACGTGCAGATGATCTTCCAGGACCCGTTCGCGTCGCTGAACCCGTTCCACACGGTCGAGCACCACCTCGCCCGGCCGTTGCTGCTGCACGGCAGGTCCCGCGCCGAGGTCCCGCACCTGCTGGAACGGGTGAGCCTCGACCCCCGCCTCGCGTCCCGGCGGCCGCACGAGCTCTCCGGCGGCCAGCGCCAGCGCGTCGCGATCGCCCGCGCGCTCGCACCGGGCGCCGAGGTGGTCGTCGCCGACGAACCGGTGTCCATGCTCGACGTCTCGATCCGGCTGGACGTGCTCGAGCTCCTCGCCCGCCTGCAGCGGGAGGAGGACCTCGCCGTCCTCTACATCACGCACGACCTCGCGACCGCCCGCCACTTCTCCGACGAGGTCCTGGTGATGCACCGCGGCCGGATCGTCGAACGCGGGCCGAGCGACGACGTGCTCGTGCGCCCGCGGGACCCGTACACCCGGCTGCTCGCCGCCGCCGCGCCGAACCCCGAAACCCGTTTCCGCCAGGGAGGTCCGTCTTGATCCGGCAGTACCTGCACGACGGCTGGCAGCTGACCGCGACGACGGACGAGGTGCCGGACAACGTCCGGGGCCGCACCGTGCCCGCGACCGTGCCCGGCAGCACGCACCTCGACCTGCTGGCGTCCGGGCTGATCACCGACCCGTTCCTCGACCGGGCCGAGGCGGAGCTGACCTGGACGCACCGCGCGGACTGGCGCTACCGCACCACGTTCCTCGCCTCCACTTCCACCAATGGCCGCGCCGACCTCGTGTTCGAGGGTCTCGACACGGTGGCGGCCGTCGAGCTGAACGGGCACCTGCTCGGCGAGACCGCGAACATGCACCGAAGCCACCGCTTCGACGTCCGCGAGCTGCTCGTCGACGGCTGCAACGACCTGGCGGTGGCGTTCTCGTCCGCGCTCGCGCACGCGGAGAAGGTCGAGGCGGCCCTGGGGCAGCGCGCGCACGTGAACGCCCACCCGTTCAACATGATCCGCAAGATGGCGTGCAGCTTCGGCTGGGACTGGGGCCCTGACCTGCAGACCGCGGGCATCTGGCGGCCGGTGCGGCTGGAGCGCTGGCACACCGCCCGCTTCGCCGAGGTCCGCCCGGTCGTGACCGTCACCGGCTCGACCGGGCGGGTCGAGGTGCACGCGACGGTCGAGTGGGACCGGCAGGAGGACCTGACGCTGCGGATCGCCGTGGGCGACCGCGACTGCACCGTCCTCGTGCCGGCCGGGCAGACGACCGTGACCGCGCGCCTGGACGTTCCCTACCCCGACCTGTGGTGGCCGGTCGGGCACGGCGCCCAGCCGCTCCACGACCTGTCCGTGACGCTGCACGGGTCCTCGGAGCTCCTCGACAGCTACGACAAGCGGATCGGGTTCCGCACGATCACCGTCGACACCACACCGGACGAGATCGGCACCCCGTTCACCGTCGTCGTCAACGACAAGCCCCTGTTCGTCAAGGGCGCCAACTGGATCCCCGACGACCACTTCCTCACCCGGATCACCCGCGACCGGCTCGCCCGCCGGGTCGACCAGGCGGTGGCCGCGCACGTGAACCTGCTGCGGGTCTGGGGCGGCGGCATCTACGAGTCCGACGACTTCTACGACGTCTGCGACGAACGCGGAGTCCTGGTGTGGCAGGACTTCCCGCTCGCGTGCGCCGCGTACCCGGAGGAGGAGCCGCTGCGCGGCGAGCTGGAGGCCGAGGCCCGCGAGAACGTCGTGCGCCTGATGCCGCACGCCTCGCTGGCGTTGTGGAACGGCGGCAACGAGAACCTGTGGGGCTTCGCCGACTGGGGCTGGCCCGAGCAGCTCGACGGCCGGACGTGGGGCCTGGGCCACTACGAGGACCTGCTGCCGTCGATCGTGGCCGAGCTCGACCCGACCCGGTTCTACTGCCCGGGCAGCCCGTACGGCGGCCCGCACCCCAACTCCGCCGACCACGGCACCCGGCACGAGTGGCAGGTGTGGAACCAGGTCGGCTACCCGCACTACCGCGACCACGTGCCGCGGTTCTGCTCGGAGTTCGGCTTCCAGGGCCCGCCGACGTGGTCCACCCTCACCCGCTGGGTGCACGACCAGCCGCTCACGCCGACGTCGCCCGGCTTCCTGGCCCACCAGAAGGCCGACGACGGCGACGCCAAGCTCGCCCGCGGTCTCGGCGGGCGCGTGCCGGCGAGGTTCGAGGACTGGCACTGGGCGACGCAGCTGACCCAGGCGCGGGCGGTGGGCTTCGGCATCGAGCACTTCCGCTCGTGGTGGCCGCGCACGGCCGGTGCCGTCGTCTGGCAGCTCAACGACTGCTGGCCCGTCACGTCGTGGGCGGCGATCGACAGCGAGGAACGGGTCAAGCCGCTCTGGTACGGCCTGCGGCACGCGTTCGCGCCGCGCCTGCTCACCTTCCAGCCGCGCGACGGCCGGTTGGTCCTCGTCGCGGTGAACGACCACGACGAACCGTGGGACGCGCACGTGACGCTCGACCGACAGACGTTCCGGGGCGTGACGCTGCACCTGACTAGACTGCGCCGGACGGTGCCGCCCAGGTCCGTGCTGACCCTGGAGCTCGACGAGGCGCTGCTGACGCCGGCGAACGAGGACGCGGAGGTGGTGGTGGCGACGACCGCCGAGGCCCGCGCGATCCACGCGTTCACCGACGACCCGGCCTGCGACCCCGCACCTCTTGCCGCGCAGGCGGAGGCGGTGCGCGGTGGCTACGAGGTCGAGGTGCGCTGCGACTCGTTCGCCCGCGACGTCGCGATCCTCGCCGACCGGGTGGCGCCCGACGCCGTCGTGGACGACATGCTGCTGACGATGCTGGCCGGGGAGACGCACGTGTTCCACATCCGCACGGACGCGGCCGTGGACCCGGCGGCCTTCACCGGCCCGCTGGTGCTGCGCTGCGCCAACGACCTGCGTGCGGTGCCCCGTGCGGACTGAGTCGACCGGCGCGATCGGCCTGGTGCTGGCCCGCCCCGCGCGCCTGCTCGGGGTGGAGCCGTTCTTCATGGAGTTCATCGCCGGCATCGAGGAACGCCTGGCCGAGCGCGACCTCTCCGTGCTGCTGCACGTCGTGGCGGACCACGAGGCCGAGATCACCGCCTACCGCCGCTGGGCGACCCGCGGCCTGGTCGACGCCGTGGTGGTGGTGAACCCCGTGCTGGACGACCCGCGCCCGGCCGTCCTGGAGTCGCTGGCACTGCCCGCGGTCGTCGTCGGCGACTCGTCGCTGCCGTGCGTCCGCACCGACCACGCCGGCCCGGTCGCGGCGGCGCTGGGGCACCTGCTCGACCTCGGCCACCGCCGCATCGCGCGGGTCACCGGCCCGAGCTCGTTGTCGCACACGCGCGCCCGCACCACGGCGTTGCTGGAGGGGTGCGCGGCCGCGGGGATCGAGCCGGTGGTCGTCGAGGGCGACTACTCCGAGGAAGCGGGCGCGAAGCTCACGACGTCGTTGCTGACCGGCCCCGAACCGCCGACCGCGATCCTGTACGACAACGACGTGATGGCGGTGGCCGGTCTCGCCGCGGCGGCGGAGCTCGGCGTGCCGGTGCCGGCGCGGCTGAGCCTGGTGGCGTGGGACGACTCGACGTTGTGCCGCCTCGCCTCCCCCGCGCTGACGACGATGAGCGTGGACGTGCACCAGTTCGGCGTGTCGGTCGCGGAGTCGTTGCTGGAACTGGTGGACGGCGTCCCGGTCGCGCAGCGCTGGTCGCCCACCGCCCGGTACGTGCCGCGCGGCACGACGGCACCGGCGGGTTCGCCCGATCCGGTCCACCGGACGAAGATCGGCTAACGCCGGACGACCACGCGCGACCTACCCCCGGTGGGCCGACGACAGGTGTTCCTCAGTTATTCCAGGCGGGACTTCGCGTTCGCGGAGGCGCTCGCCGCGGTGTTCGAGCAGCAGGGCGGGATCGACCCGTGGCTGGACGTGCGCCGGCTCGATCCCGGCACGGACTGGAGCGCCGAGATCGACGCGGCCATCGACGACGCGGACGTCCTAGTCCTGGTCGCGTCGCGCACGGCGCTGGAATCGCCTTACGTGACAGCGGAGTGGCAACGCGCCCGCGCCGCCGGCACGGAGATCCACGTGTGCGTGGTCGGGTCCGTCGAGCTGCCGGACGAACTGGCCGGGTGCACGGTGCACGACCTGCGCAGCGGGTTCTGGAAGCGCGCGCGGACCGTCGCCGACCTGCTCGCCTCCGGCTCGGCCGAGTCCGCCGCGCCGCCGCGGTCCTCGGCGCTGCTGCCGGGACCGGTCCTCGCGCTGATCGGCACATGCCTGGTCGCCACCGCGGTCGTGGCCTCGCTGCTGTGGGACGCCGCGCAGCCCGGCACGGTCCGGCGGCTGTCACCGCTCTCCGTCGGGGTGAGCCTGTCGCTGGCCGCCACGGCGCTCATCTCGCTGGTCCTGGCGATCCGCGTGCCGTGGCGGCGGGCCGGCGCGTCCGCGCTCAGCTACAACCTGGGGTTCACCGGCCTGCTGGGCTACGTCCTGCTCAACGACAGCATCACCGACTCGCACCTGTTCAGCCTGTCCTCCGGCGCGCAGGTCGGGTACGGAGCGCTCCTCGTGCTCATCGGCCTGGCGGGCGGTCTGCTGATGACGCGGTCGCGCAGCGTCTACCTGTGGATGCCCACGGGTCAGGGCTACTACCAGGTCCGCCAGCGGATCCTCGGCCTGCCGGTCCGCAAGCGCCGGCGCAGGCGGGTGGTCAACCCGAAGTTCGCCTACCAGTGGGCGCCCTTCGCCGAGGAGCTGCGCGCCCTGGCCGGCTCCCCCGCCACGTTCGAGCTTCGACACGACCCCGGCGACGAGAAGATCGCGCGGGCGCTCACGTCCGCGTGCACCGAGGCCGGCCTCGTCGAACGGCCGGGGCCGGACAGCTGGGTGCTGCGGGTGGTCAGCTCGAAGACCGACCACGCGAAGCTGAGCCGGGAGGTCCCGGCGCTCGGCGTGAGAGCGGTCTGCGTGCTCGCCGACAGCCTGGCCCTGCCCGAGGACAGCGCCGAACTGAGGCAACGCCAGTGGCTCGACTTCCGGCAGCAGACCCCGGAGGGCCTCTACAACCTGCTCCGGCTGGTCCTGGGCGCCGGCCGCGACGGCATGGACTCGGCTCCCGTCCCGCTGGCCACCACCGTCTCCCAGGTCCCTTTCACGGCACACGGTTTCGCCGTCGCGACCCGCACGCACCTGGTCGGCGTCGGGGCGTTCTCCCTCGGCCTGGTCGCCGCCGTGCCCACGCTGCCGGTCCTCGCCGTCGGCCTCGTGTCCCTGGTGCCGATGGCGTTGCTGTGGTGGCTGCTGCACGCGGCCGTGGGCAGGACCGCCACCGGCAGGCAGGTCGTCGGTGTCAGCTGGCTGCTCGCGGCGTCCGTGCTGGTGTGGACCGCCTGCCTGGCCGGCCTGCACCCCGGCTTGGCGGTCTGCGGTCTGCTGGAACTGCTGATGATCGCCACGAGCCTGGTCCGCCCCCTGCGCCAGCTGCCGGTGCACTGGCTGCCGGAGACCAAGGTCCCGAACAGGGCTCCGCTCGTCCGGCCGGCCGTGCTGACCTCGTACCTGGTGCCCGTCGCGGCCCTGCTCTTCGGGCTGGCCGCGCAGATCCCGTCGTTCTTCCTCGGGTCCTCGTTCTGACGGGCCGGTAGCGTGGCCCGCGTGGACAAGGGCACGAACATCGTGATGGTCAACGCCGCCGGCGAGGTGCTGCTGTACCTGCGCGACGACAAGCCGACGATCGCCTTCCCCAACACGTGGTGCCTGCCCGGCGGGTACGTAGAGGCCGGTGAGCAGCCGGCGGAGTGCATCGTGCGGGAGATCTCGGAGGAGATGGGGGTCGTGCTGCGCGACGTGCGGCCGTTGGTCTCTGCCGTCCGTTCCTACGGGCTGGAGCACACCTTCTGGACGTCGGTGGAGCTGGACCTCGACGTCGTGGTGCTGACCGAGGGGCAGCGGTTGAGGTGGTTCAGCCGGGCCGAGGTGGCGTCGACCGCGCTCGGGTACGAGGACAACGCGATCCTCGCGGACTTCTTCGAGCGGCAGGACCGCGCCGACCTGCCCGCCTGAGCGCCATTCCGTGCCACTCCGGTCGGCACCTCGTCCGCGTCAATCCGTTGTTGACAGCGTGCCGGACGGGTCCCTGGCCGCGGTCAGCGAGGTGTTGCGGAGGGTGCGCGACGCCGAGGCGGAGCTGCGGGACGCCGTGGAGGCGGCCAGGGCGGCCGCGACGCCGTGCAGCGGCAGGTGAAGGCCTCGAACGGCTTCCGCTCACCGGCCTGACCGGCGCGAGGGGTTGCGGTGGCCGAGAGCGCGGTGGCGTTGACGGCCGCGGCACGGCGGTGAGCCGCGAACCCCGAACGACGTGGTGCTCGGCCGGGAGAGGTCAGCCGGCCGAGCACTGCGCCCCGTTCAGGCTGAACGCCCCCGGAGCCTGGTGCGAGCCGCGCGAGATCCCGTTGAACCCGAACTGCACGGAGGCACCAGCCGCGATCCGCGGGTTGTAGCTCGCGTTCGACGCGCTCACCGCCGACCCGTACTGCCGGGCCGTGGCGTCCCACATCTCCCGGACGGACTCGCCGCCGGAGAACGCCCACCGCAGCACCCAGCCGTTCACGGCGGCGGTCCCGGTGTTGCGCACGGTCACGCTCACCTGGAACCCGCCCTGCCACTGCTGGACGACCCGGTAGCTCACGGCGCAAGCCTTGGCGGGCGGCGGGGTGGTCGTCGGACGCGGCGGGGTGGTCGTCGTCGGCGGCACCGTGGTGGTCGTCGTCGGTGCGGGCTTGGAGGTGTCGGAGCCGTCGCACGGGGGTCCCCACAGGCCGCGGCGGGCGGCGGTGGCCTCCTCGCGGGCGCTGATCAGCGGGCCGCCGTCGACACCCTCCGGGCGGACGGCGCCCTGCTGCACGGCGAGGACGGCGTAGTCGGTGCCGTCCTCCAGCTCCAGGTTCACCTCGCCCAGGGTGACGCCGGTGTACCGGACGGCCCTGGCCAGCAGGGTCGAGCGGGCGAAGTTCAGCGCGGCCTCGGCGAAGCAGGGCTTCGGCTCGGCCAGCAGGGCGACGCGCACGATGGTGCCGTCGGCGAACTCGACCGTGCGGGCGTCCACCACGTCGCGCACCACGGTGATCACGTCCTGGGGCGGGACCACCTCGTTGACCAGCGTCGGCGGTTTCAGCGGGACGGTGGTCGACGAGGACGGGGGCGGAGCCGGCGTGGCCGTGCACGCGGACGCGAGCAAGGCCACCACCAGCACGTGCTTGCGCAGCACCTGTCACTCCCGACTGTAAGCGCGGACCGTCCTCACGCGACTACCCCAGCTGGAGTGTCGGTGGAGCTGATCACCGCGTTACGCGGGTGGCGCCAGCACGATGGCCGAGTTGTGCCCGCCCATGCCGAGCGACGACTTGACCGTCAGGCCGTCGGCCACCGGGGTCAGGCCGTCGAGCAGCGCCGGGTGACCGGACGCGACCACCGGTGGTGCCGGGATCACGCCCCGGTCGTAGCCCATCGCGGTGACCGCGGCCTCGATCGCCGACGCCGCTCCCTGGCAGTGGCCGGTCAGCGGTTTCACCGAGTACAGGCCGGTCCGCGGGCCGAACAGCTCCTCCAGGACGGCGGCCTCCGCGGCGTCGCACTGGGCGGTGCCGGGGCCGTGCGCGTTGAGGTAGCGGACGTCGGCGGCGCTCACGCCCGCGTTGTCCAGGGCGTCGGTGAAGCAGGCCAGCACCTGCTCGAGCTGCGGGTCGATCGACGTCACGTGGTACGCGTCGTGCGACATCGCGCCGCCCAGCGTCATCGCGTACGGGCGGGTGGCGCGTCGGGACAGGACGAACGCCACCGAGGCCTCCCCCATCACGAAACCCCTGCTGCCCTGCTGGAACGGCCGGCACGCGTCGAGCGGCTCGGCGTCCACGATCGCCACTCCCAGGCGGACGAAGTGGGCGATGTTCTCGGGCGTGAGAGAAAGATCCGTCGCCACGAACACGACGTCGTCGACGATTCCCGCGTCCAGCCACGCTTTCGCGGTGATCAGTCCGGCATTGCCGGACGCGCACATGGCGGAGACGTTCATCGCGGGACCGTGGAAACCGTATTCCTGCATGAACGTCGACATCGGAGTGGACGGCATCAGCGCGAGGTAGTCGCGCACCGGTAACCTGCCGCCGCGGGTGATGTAGAAATCGCGCCACAGGTCGACCTCGCCGAGCACCACGGCGTGCAGCAACCCGACCCGGCGGCCCGGCTGCCAGCCGCGGGTGCCCGCGTCCTCGATGGCCTCCCGGGCGGCGGCTCGCATGGCCTGGGCGAACCGGGACGGACCGTCCACCGGGTCGCCGTCGTCGCCGACTCTCGCCGCCCAGACCCCGCCACCGGGCGTTCCGCCCAGCTCAGGCACGACGGCGGCCGCGGTCTTCCCGCTCGCCAGACCGTCCCACAGCGACTGGCGGTTCCAGCCGTACGCGCTGACCACGCCGATTCCGCAGATCCCCACACCCCGAGCGACCATCTCCGCTCCCCCGCCGAGCGCCGACACCACTTAACACCAGGGTAACGGGCCGCGACACCTCGCGGTGAACGCTTTCATTCGTCTACAATGGACATTCGAGTACAACCCCTGACCGAGCGGACGGATTCGATTACCGATATAACGGCTCACCATGTTCACGCCAGACGGATGCGCCTCCGGTCGACTGTGCGGTAGGACTTCACGATGGCCACGCCACGGCGAATACGAGAGACTGCTATTTACGGGAGTCACAACGTGAGCGGGCTGATCGGCGACGCCGACTTCGACCACGAGCTGCTGGCCGACCTCGGCACCTCGATCGGCGCCGCCGTGGTGTGGTGGCTCGACCTCGGCGACGGGCAGCTCGGCTGGATGCCGGGCCTCGACGCGGTGGTCGGGGTGCCCGGCGCCGACACCGACACCGTCCGCGCCGCGCTGGCCGAGCTGGTGGAGCCGCTGACCGTGGCCGCGCGGACGGCGGCGGCCTGGCAGGACTTCGAGCTGGTCCAGCCGCTGGACTCGCCGGACGGGCCGCGCTGGCTCCAGTTCCGCGCCCGCGTGTCGGCCCAGGAGTCGGCGCGGGCGCTGGTCGGCGTCGTCGCCGACGTGACGCGGCGGCACAACCAGCAGCAGGAGCTCGCGGACCTCGCCGACCGCTACCGGCTGCTCGTCGAGCTCGCCCCCGAGGCCATCGTGGTGCACGAGTCCGGCCGGATCGTGTACGCGAACCCGGCGACGGTCCGGTTCGTGCGCGCGAGCTCCGACGCCGACCTCCTCGGGCGCCTGATCACCGACTTCGTCCACCCGGACTCGCGGGCCGACATGCTGCGGCGCATCGCGAAGCTGACCGAGCCGGGCGCGACCAGCGACCCGGCGGACGCCGTGCTGCTGCGCACCGACGGCGGCACGACCGACGTCGAGTCGGTGTCCGTGCGCACCACCTGGGAGGGCAGGCCGGCCTTCCAGGTGATCATGCGCGACGTCACCGAGCAGAAGGCGGCCGCGGCGGCGTTGCGCTACCAGGCCGCGCTCGTCGCGCACGTGAGCGACGCGCTCATCGCCACCACCGCCGACGGCGTCGTGACGAGCTGGAACCCCAGCGCGGAGAACGTCTACGGCCGCCCGGCCGCCGCCGCGATCGGGCAGCCGATCGGCGACGTGGTCGGTGCTCCGCTCGACCCGGTGGCGGTGCTGGAGGCCGGCGGCGTGGTCCAGGCCGACCACCGCAGGTCCGACGGCGCGGCGCTGTCGGTACGGGTCTCCGTCGCCAGGATGGACGGCGGCTTCGTGCTGATCTGCGCGGACGAGACCGCGCGGCGCCGCGCCGAACAGCACTTCACGGCGGTGGTCGCCGCCATCGAGGAGGGTGTGCTCGTCGTCGACTCCACCGGCCGGGTCGAGTCGGTCAACCCCGCCGCCGAACGGATCCTCGGCGTGAGCGCGCAGGAGGCGATCGGCGAGCTGGCGTCGTCGACCGAGCTGCACGACGAGACCGGCCAGCCCATCCCCCAGTCGTCCTTCCCGTCGGCGATCACCAGGGCGACCGGCCGGGCGCAGCACGGGCGGATCGTCCGGGCGCTGCGGCCCGACGGCAGCCGCGTCTGGCTGTCGCTCAGCGCCCGCGCCCTCACCCAGAACGGCGACCTGCCGTCGTCGACCGTGGTGTCGTTCACCGACATCACCGAACGCCGCATGATCGACAGCCAGCTGGAGCACGAGGCCACGCACGACGCGCTGACCGGCCTGTTCAACCGCACGGTGACCATCAACCGGCTCAGCCCGCGGGAACGGGCGCACCGGTCGGGGCTCACCGCCGTGCTGTTCATCGACCTGGACAAGTTCAAGGTCATCAACGACTCCCTCGGCCACAGCGCGGGCGACGAGGTGCTGCGGGTCGTCGGCACGCGGCTGAGCCTCAGCGCCCGCCGCGGCGACGTCGTGGGCAGGCTCGGCGGCGACGAGTTCACCGTCATCGCCTTCGGGGTGGCGGGGCCGGACGAGGCGACCGCGATCGCCGACCACGTCAGGGCCGAGCTGAACAAGCCGATCACGGTCGAGGGCCGGCAGCTGCACGTCGACGCGAGCGTCGGCATCGTGCTCGCCGAGCCGGGCGACCCGCGCGACGGCTCCGACCTGCTGCGCGACGCCGACCTCGCGATGTACCAGGCGAAGACCAGGGGACGCGGCCGCATCGCGTTCTTCGACGTCGAGCTGCGCGAACGCATCCAGCGCCGCCTGCAGCTGGAGCAGGACCTGCGGATGGCGCCGCTGGGCGACGAGCTGTGGCTCGCCTACCAGCCGATCGTCGACCTCGGCACGAACCGGCGCACGGCCGTCGAGGGCCTGCTGCGCTGGACGCACCCCCGGTACGGGCTGATCATGCCCGGCGAGTTCATCTCGCTCGCCGAGGAGAGCGACCTGATCAACATCGTGGGCGCGCACATGCTCTACACCGCCTCCCGCGAGATCGCCGCGCAGGCGCCGGAGCTCCAGCTGACGGTGAACCTGTCGGCCCGCCAGCTCGACGACCCGTGGCTCGTGTCGTCGGTCCGCAACGCCACCCACAAGTCGGGGCTGCCGCCGGGCTCGCTGTGCCTGGAGATCACCGAAAGCGCTCTCATGCACGACCCCGCTGCGGCCGCCCGCACCCTGTCGGCGTTGCGCGACCTCGGCGTGCGGCTCGCGATCGACGACTTCGGCACCGGCCACTCCTCGCTCGCCCAGCTGCTCACGCTGCCGCTCGACACGCTCAAGATCGACCGCTCGTTCACGGCGGGCCTCGGCCGGTCCGACGAGGCGGAGGCGATCGTCACGAGCATCATCGCGATGGCCCACGCGGTCGACCTGACGGTGATCGCCGAGGGCGTCGAGCACGTCGAGCAGCTGGAGATCCTGCGGGGGCTCGGGTGCGACCAGGCGCAGGGGTACTTCCTGGGGAGACCGGTGCCGCTGGCGCAGCTGTGAGGTCCCGGTCACATCGGCTGGAAGTTGACACCGGTGTCAACACCTAGCGTCGGGAGCACCTCGTTCCGACGGTCGGAACGGTGAGGTGCCGAGGAGATGTGCGATGGGCAAGGCGTTGGGGTACCGGAGTTTCGGCGGGCCCGAGGTCCAGGAGTTCTTCGAGCGGCCCGACCCGGTGCCCGGTCCGTCCGAGGTCCTCGTCCGCGTCGAGGCGGCCGGGGTCAACCCGCTCGACCACCTGCTGCGGTCGGGGCACGTCGCCGCCATGAACGGCGAGGTGCCCTTCCCCCAGGTGCTCGGGATGGAGGCGGCGGGAACGGTGCTCGCGGTCGGTGACGACGTGACCGGCCTCGCCGCCGGCGACCGGGTGACCGGGTTCGCGCTGACGATGGCGGGCACGTACGCGGAGACGACGGTGCTGCTCGCCGAGTCCACCGCCCGCATCCCCGACGCGCTGCCGGCCACCTGGGCCGCGACCATCCCCGTCGCGGGCACCACGGCCCTGGACGTGCTGGACCAGCTCGCCTTGCCCGCCGGGTCGTCCGTGCTGGTCAACGGGATCGGCGGCGGCGTCGGCATCGCGGTCGCCCAGATCGCCCGCGACCGCGGCCTGGTCGTGACGGGCACCGCGAGCACGGCGAAGAAGGACCTCGTGACGGCGACCGGCGCGACGTTCGTCGACTACACCGAGGGCGACGTCCTCGCCCGGCTCGCCCCTGCCTACGACGCGGTGATCGACACCGTCGGCGGCGACTCGCTGCGCGAGCTCGCCCCGCTCGCGGCGAAGCCGGAGGCGCTGGTGTCCATCGGCGACCAGTCGGTGACCGAGCTCGGCGGTTCCTTCGTGCGGCGCCGCCTGGACCGGGCGGGCCTCGAACGCGTCGCGGAGCTGATGGTCGCCGGGACGCTCGACCCGCACATCACCGGGACCTACCCGCTGGAGCGGGCGGCCGAGGCGCTGGCGCTCGTCGAGTCGCGGCACGCCTCGGGCAAGCTCGTCCTCGACCTGACCCCCTGACGGTCAGGCGGCGCCGATGCGCCGCCGGTGCCGGGTGTTGATGTCGATCAGCTCGTCGAGGGACGCCCGCGCCTCGACGAGCCGGTCGATCTCCGCGGTCAGCTTGTGGCGCTCGTCCGTCATCGCGACGAAGGCGTCCTCGGCGACGGCGGTGTCGTCGCTCTCCACGCAGGGCAGCAGCCGGGCGATCACCTTGCTGGACAGGCCGGCCTCGAACAGCCGGCGGATGATCTCGACGCGCGCGGCCTCGGTCGGGGCGTAGTGCCGCTGCCCGCCCACGGACCTGGTGCTGTGCATCAGCCCCTGCTGCTCGTAGTACCGCAACGAGCGGGCGCTGACGCCCGTCTTCCTGGCCAGTTCGCCGATCCGCATGGCTCCAGGGTAGGCCGGTTCAGCCACCGCCGGGCTGCCGGAAGGTCTGCCGGTAGCGGTGCGGGCTGGTGCGCAGCGCCCGGTCGAAGTGGGCGCGCAGGGCGGTGGCCGAGCCGTGCCCGCTGCGCTCGGCGACCACGGGGACGGGCAGGTCGGTCGTCTCCAGCAGCTCGCGGGCGAGCTGGAGCCGCTGGCGGGCCAGCCAGTCGAGCGGGGTCGTGCCGGTCTGGTCGCGGAACCGGCGGGTCAGCGTGCGGGTGCTGAGGCTGGCGTGCCGGGCGATGTCGGCGAGCGTGAGCGCGGTGGCGGCCTGTTCGCGCATCCAGGTCAGGGTGGCGGAGAGCGAGCCCGTGCCGGTCGTGGGCGGCGGGGGCGGGATGAACTGGGCCTGGTCGCCGTCGCGGGTGGGCGGCATGACGACCGAGCGGGCGACGGACGCGGCCACGGCGGCGCCGAAGTCCCGGCGCACCAGGTGCAGGCACAGGTCGAGTCCCGCGGCGACGCCGGCGGAGGTGAAGACCCGGCCCTCACCGACGTAGAGCGCATCGGCGTCGACCTCGACGTCCGGGTGGCGGCGGGCGAGCTCGGCCGCCGCGGCCCAGTGCGTGGTGGCCCGGCGGCCCGTCAGCAGCCCGGCTTCGGCCAAGGCGAACGCGCCCGTGCAGATCGACACCGTCCGGGCGCCACGGGCGGCGGCGGACCGGAGCAGCTCGACGACCTCGGGCGGCACGTCCCGCCGGTACGTGATGCCGGGCACGACGATCGTCCCGGCGTCCTCCGCGGCGTCGAGCCCGTGCGGGGCCTCGATCCGGTAGTAGCCGACGCCGCCCGCCGTGGCCGTCACCGACGGCGCGGTGCCGCAGACCCGGACCTGGTACGGGTAGTCGCCGCCGGGCAGCCGGGTGAGGCCGAAGACCTGGCACGGGATGGCCAGGTCGAAGCCCACCACGCCGTCGAGGGCGAGCACGGCGACGACGTGCGGGTCAGCGGGCATCGGCCCCCACCTCCGCGCGGCGGCGGGTGCGGCAGCTCCAGTGGCACGGCTCGTCCGGGCAGACGCACCGCGGCCGCAGGACGAACCTCGTGCCTTGCTCGTCGTGGTGCACGGTGGCGTCCACGCCGAACACCGCGCCGATCGTCTCGGGCGTGAGGACCTCGGCCGACGGGCCGTGCGCGACGAGACGGCCGTCCTGGAGCACGGCGGTGGTGTCGGCGTACGTGGCGGCGAGGTCGAGGCTGTGCAGCGCGGCGACCACCGTGACGCCGAGGTCGCGGACCAGTTCGAGGAGGTCGAGCTGGTGGCGCAGGTCGAGGTGGTTGGTCGGTTCGTCGAGCACCAGCAACCGGGGCCGCTGGGCCAGCGCGCGGGCCAGCAGCACCCGCTGGCGTTCGCCGCCGGACAGCTCGCCGACCCTGCGGGCGGTGAACGCGGTCAGCCCGGTGCGGGCCAGGGCCTCGTCGATCGCCTCGTGGTCGGCGCGGGTCAGCCGGTCGAACAGGCCGAGGTGCGGGGTGCGGCCGAGCGCGACGGTCTCGGCGACGGTGAACTCGAACCCGGTGTGCTGCTCCTGCATCAGCACGCCGGTGTGCCGGGCGGTCTCCGCCGCGGGCACCGACCACAGGTCGCGGCCGTCCAGGCGGACCGTTCCCGAGTCGGGGCGGCGGGCCCGGTAGACGGTGCGCAGCAACGTGGACTTGCCGCTGCCGTTGGGCCCGGCCAGCGCGACGAACTGTCCGGAGTGGACGGACAGGCTGACGCGGTCGAGGACCGGGCGCCCGTCCAGTGCGACGGTGACGGAGTCGAGGTCGAGTCTCACGCGCTCTCCCGGGTGGCCAGGCCGCGGGCCCGCATGACGAGCAGGAAGAAGGGCACGCCGAGGAACGCGGTGAGGATGCCGATCGGCAGCTCCGCCGGCGCGACGAGGATCCGCGCCGCGACGTCGGCCCACAGCAGGAACACCGCGCCGAGCACGGCGGTGACCGGCAGCATCCGCCGGTGGTCGGCGCCGACGAGCATGCGCGCCAGGTGCGGCACGATCAGGCCGACGAACCCGATCCCGCCCGACACCGCGACGACCGTGCCGGTCAGCAGCGTCGTGAGGACCAGCAGGTACCAGCGCAGCCTCGTCGCGTTCACGCCGAGCGCGGTGCTCGCCTCCTCGCCGAGGACCAGCGCGTTCAACCGCCGCGCCCGCAGCAGGAGCAGCGCGGTCACGCCGGCGACCACGGCCGCGGTGACCGGCAGCGTGGCCCACTGCGCGCCGGACAGGCCGCCGAGCATCCAGAAGATGATCTGCTGCTGGGCCGCCGAGGAGTCCGTGCAGGCGAGCATGAACGACGTGACCCCGGCGAACAGGTGGCCGAACGCGACCCCGACGAGGATCAGCCGCATCGGCAGCAACCGGCCGCGGTGGCGCGCCATCGCGAGCACCACGGCCATCGCCGCGGTGGCACCGGCGAACGCCGCCAGCGGCAGGGTCAGCGCGCCGAGGAACGCCGCCCCGGTCGTGAGGACCAGCACCGCGCCCACGGACGCGCCGTGGGACAGGCCGAGCAGGTACGGGTCGGCGACCGGGTTGCGCACGACGCCCTGCACGACCGCTCCGGCGAGGGCGAGACCGGCCCCGACGACGGCGCCGAGCAGTACGCGCGGGAAGCGGATCCGCCACACGATCAGGTCGGCGGCGGCACCGGTGTCCGTCCCGCCGCCCAGGTGGTGCAGCAGGATCCGGGCGACCTCACCGGCCGGCACGCCGACCGGTCCGACCCCGGTGGCCAGCAACGTCGACGCGACGAGCGCGGCGGCCAGCGCGATGAGCAGGACGGGGTACGGCAGGGCGCGGGCCCGTCGGGGGCGCACGGCCGGTGCGACGGGCCGTTCGTCGATGGTGGTGGTCATGTCAGCCGGCGCGCAGTGCCGCGGCGAGCTGTTCCAGGCCGTCGACGTTGAGCGGGCTGGGGAACGACACCAGGAACTGCGAGGTCGAGACGATCCGGCCCTGCCTGCCCGCGGTGGTGTTCGCCAGCAGCGGGTTGGCCTTGACCGCCGCGACCAGCTCCTGTCCCTTGAGCTTCGCGAACGTGTAGTCCGTGATCACCCAGACGACCTGCGGGTCGCGCTGGACGACCTGCTCCGGCGAGATCTCCGCGTGCATCGACGACACGTCGGAGAAGACGCTCTCCCCGCCCGCCAGCGTGATCAGGGCGTGCGCGATGGTGCCGGCGCCCGAAGTCTGCAACGGCTGACCGGCCACCGGGTTGTCCTGCAACACCAGGACTCTCGGCTTCGCACCGGACGGCGCCGCGACGGCCCTCGCCCGTGCCTGCAGCTCCGCGACGAGCCGTTCGGCGCGGTCCGGCACGCCGAAGACGGCGCCGAGCTTGCGCACGTACTCGTAGGTGGGCGTGAGGTCGGTCAGCGCGGCCTTGTCCTTGCCGCGCAGGCACGACGTGAGGCCCTTGGCCTTCATCGTCACCAGGTCGGCGTCCTTGGGGCTGCCGGCGGGGCCGCCGAACGACTCGAAGCTCGTCAGCACCAGGTCGGGCTGCTGCGCGGCGACGACCTCGGTGACCGGCACGCGGTCGGCGAGGACGGGGATCTTGGCCAAGGTCTCGGAGTGCGGCGCGGTGTCCACTGTGAACGGTGCGGGGAACCCGGTGCCCACGATCTTGTCGGCGACTCCCAGCCGCACCAGCGTCTGCGCGGCGTAGCCGTCGAGCGTCACGACGCGCTGCGGCGTCCGGTCGAACGCGACGTCCTTGCCGGCGCAGTCCTGCACGGTGACCGGGCCGCCCGCGCCCGCCGGTGCGGGTGACGGGCTCGCCGTCCCGCACGCGACCAGCGGCAGCACCGCGGCCAGCGCCACGATCGCGCGCCTCACGCCGCCGCTCCCCCGGCCAGCCACAGCGGTTCGCGGCGCTCGTACTCCAAGCCGCGCTGCACGCGTTCCGCCGCCTCGCGGCCCTGGAACCTCTCCACCAGCCACAGCGCCAGGTCCAGCCCGGACGTGACCCCGCCCGCGGTGACCAGGTCGCCGTCGTCGACCACCCGTGCGTCGACGTGCCTGCCGCCGGCCGCCACCAGGTCGTCGACGGCCCGGTGGTGCGTGGTGCACGGACGTCCCTCGACCAGCCCGGCCGCCGCGAGCAGCAGCGCGCCCGTGCAGACCGAGGCCAGCACCAGGTCCGGCCGCACCGCCGCGGCCAGTGCCCGCGGCACCCGCCCGTCGGCGATCTCGGCCCTGACCCCGGTGGCCCTGACCCCGGTGGCCGGGCCACCCGAAGCGAAGCCGCCACCGGGCACGACCAGCACGTCCGCGTCCTCCGGCGCCCACGGCCCGGGGAACAGCGGCAGCCCGCCCAGGGTCGTGGCCTGCGCCTGCCCCGTCGCCGAGGCCAGCCGCACGCTCACCCCGAGCCCGGCCCTGCCCGCCATGCCCAGCACCGAGAACGGCCCGACCACGTCGAGGTCGTCCATGCCGTCGAAGACGACGATGTGGACCCGCACGCCTTCCTCCCTCACCGCCCGTGACTGTTGACGGCGCTCATCGTCACCGTCCGGACACGGCGCGAGGAAGTGGCCGCCGAGCCAACATCCGCCCGGATCCCGCCACCGCCACGGGCGGACTCCAGCCCGTTCCACACCAGTGGTCGTCCGGACGCGGCGATCAGTTCCCGGCTCGTCCGGGTCGCGTCAGGCGGCTGTGCGGGCCTGGCGCAGGCGCAGCGCGGAGATCAGGAAGAAGACACCGCCGACGACGGCGTACCCGGCCACGTTCGTCAGGGTGGGCTCGGGCGCGGACGCCCCCAGGACGAAGGTCGTGCCGACCACCACGGAGAGCCCGCCGCTGAGGATCATCGGCCACTGGCCGCCCATCGAGCGGCGGACGACGCCCACGACGAACTGGACGAGCCCGGCGACGATCGCCCAGGCACCCCACACGACCAGGACCGCGGGCACACCGGAGGCGCCGGCGAAGCCCAGGCCGATCGCGGCCAGCAGGCTGACCACGATGTTGACGTAAAGGCCGTACGAAGGGGCGGTGGCACGCGACGAGCGGACGTCGGCGACGGCGGCGGCCACGTCGAACAGCGGGTACAGCACGAGCAGCGCGGTGCCGAACACCCCGAGCCCGGCGCCGGTGGCGAACACCAGCGCGGCCCAGACCAGGGCGAAGGCGAACCTCACCAGGTAGAGGCGGCGCAGGGCGTGCGCGACCGGGGCGGCGGGCGTGTCGACGGTGGTCATGGCGATCCTTCCGGAACAGACAAGAACGAACGTTCTATCTCTCATCCGAAGCATGGCGGGTGCCACCAGGACGTGTCAAGACAGAACGTTCTCCCTGTCTCCCGGTTCAGGCGAACGCCGGCTCCAGCGCCTCCAGCCGGGGCAGCCGCACGCCGAGCCGCCGCGCCTCCGCGAGCACGTCCCTGGCGTAGATCCCGGCCAGGTGGCGGTCCAGCTGCCCGGTGCGCTCCAGCTGCTCGAAGAGGAAGGCGGCCATGCCGTCGCCGCGGAGCACCTTCTGCAGGACGAGGCTCAGCACTCCCACCGGCACGCGCGACAGCAGCTGGGCGCCGAGGCGCGGAGTGCCGCCCCTGGCCTCGAGCAACGGGATCATCTCCCGGACGAGCAGCACGGACTCGCCGATGGCGGCCCGCGACCCGACGAAACCGGCCAGGCCGCCGACCGACAGCACCTTCGCGAGAAGACCGGCGTCGAAGATGTAGTGCGACCAGAGCCAGTTGCGGAAATCGGCCGCCTTCACCACCGAGAACCCCGATTCGCGAAAAAGACCCCGAACGGCCTGATAACGCGCGCCGCGGTTCGAGCCGTCGCAGAACCCCAGGAAAACGGACTTCACCACACCGCCGGTCAGCCGCGGCCCGGTGAATCCGCCGCCACCGCCGGGGAACCCCCAGACGACCTGGTCGGCCGGCAGCGCGGAGACCACCCGCGCCGGGTCCTCCCAGACGTTGCCGAACACCAGCACGGTGGCCCCGCCGACGCGTGGCGCGAGGAGCTCGACCGCCCCGGCCAGCTGGTCCGGGTTGACGCTGAGCAGGACGAGGTCGTAGTCGTGCCCGGTCGAGAACTCCTCCGTCATGGTGATCGGCCACCGCTCGGCGACCGTCGCGCCCCCGCGCCGCCCGTCCCTGATCTCCAGGTCGACCTCGGGACCGAACTGCGCCGCCCTGCCGGGACGGACGTAGAACTCGACCTGATGGCCCGCCTTCTCGAACGCCCACCCGTAGAGCGCCGCGATCGTGCCGCGCCCGAACATCAGAATCTTCATCACGTCTCCACAGCGGAAGTCGAATTCACCGGAATCGGCGTCGAATTCCACGGTAGCGGCTCAAGTGGAAAAGGAGCTCCGCTTGTCCGGAAGTGAGAACGACCCCGGAACGACCGACTCACTTCACGAACTGGAAATTCTTTTCCGGTTCGGGTTCACTGGGGAGGTGGCCGAACCGACCGACCTGCGCGCCGACGCCGCCCGCAACCGCAGCCGCATCGTCGAGGCGGCCCGCGACCTCTTCCGCGCCCGCGGCATCGACGTGCCGATGAGCACGATCGCCCGGCACGCCGGGGTGGGCGTGGCGACGTTGTTCCGGCGCTTCCCGAGCCGCGAGGCGCTGGTGGCCGAGGTGTTCGCCGAGCAGCGGGCGCACTGCGAGGCGCTGCTGCACGAGGCCGTCGCCGACCCGGACCCGTGGCGGGGGTTCCGGCGACTGCTCGAGTTCATGTGCGTCGAGCAGATCGAGGACCGCGGCTTCACCGAGGCGTTCCTCTCGTCGTTCGCCACCGAGGTCGACTACCTGCACCAGCGCGAGGTCGCCGAGTCGGCGTTCGGCACGCTGGTGCGCCGCGCCCAGGACAGCGGCAAGCTGCGGCGCGACTTCGCCCCCAGCGACCTCGTCATGCTGCTGATGGCCAACTCCGGTCTCCGCAACGCCCCGCCGGAGCACGCCCGCGACCTGTCCCGCCGGCTGCTGGACTACCTGCTCCAGGCCTTCGGGACCGAGGCAGCCCCGCTCGCGCCGGCGAGCCCCCTCGGCCTGGTCGACCACCTCGTGGCGCAGTCCGGCGCCCAGCGCGCGGGAGCGGGTGTCCGGCCGGGACCGCTGGTGGGCTGACGCCCCGCTACCCGGCGAGTCCCGCGACCCGCAGCCACACCACCCGGCAGGTCTCCGACGCCTCGTCGAGGGCCTCGGGTGACACCGCCGAGGCGTGGTAGAAGGTCCGTTCGATCATCCAGCACAACGCGCGCGCGACGGCCCGCGCGCCATCGGGTCCGTCGTGGGCCTCGCCACCGGCGCGCACCAGGATCGTGGCGATGGCGTCGATGAAGATGTCCGCGGTCTCCGTCCACAGCGCCGCGAGCTCCGGGATGGCCGGGGACTGGTCGATCGCGACGCGCATGACCAGGCCGTGCTCGTGCCAGCGGTCGCGGGTGCGCCGCACGGCTGTGGCGATCGCCTCCTCCGGCGCGGCGGGGTCGCCGGCGGCCGCGCGGGACTTCTCGCGCAGCGCCTCGACCGTGCGCGCGAACAGGGCGACCAGCGCCTCCTGCTTGGAGCTGAAGTAGAAGTACGTGGAGGCGCGCGAGATCCCGGCGCGTTCGGCGAGGTCGCCGATGGTGAGGGCGTCGAAACCCTTGACCGCCAACAGCTCTGCGAGCCCGTCGAGGATCTGCCGCTCGCGCAGGTCCCCTTTGGACGGTGCCGCGGACCGCCGCCGGCCCGCCCTGGCCTGACCGGGCATCGCTCGTCCCCCCTCCGTCCGCCCCAGGATCGCACGCCGTCAGTTCGCCGCGATCCGGTGCCCGTCCGGGAAGTCCGTGGACCGCGAGAGCTCCTCCCACGCCGCGATGTCCGCGTCGACAGCGGCCCTGCTGTTCCCGACCAGCCGCAGCGCGTCCGAGCCCAGCAGGAGGTGCACGGGCGGCTTCTCGGCGTCGACCACCTCCAGCACGGCTTGCGCGGCCTTGGCCGGGTCGCCCAGCTGGTGGCCGCTCGCGGCCCGGCGGGCGGCGCGGATCGGGTCGAACAGCTCGTCGTAGTCCGCGATGGACCGCTCGCTGCGGACCATCGAGCCGCCCGCCCAGTCCGTCCGGAACGAACCGGGCTCGACGACCGTCACCCGCACGCCGAGGCCCGCGACCTCCTTGGCCAGCGACTCGAGCAGGCCCACCACCGCGTACTTGCTCGCGCAGTAGTACGACAGGCCGGGCACGCCCATCAGCCCGCCCATCGAGCTGACGGCGAGGACGTGCCCCGACCGCCGCTCGCGCATGCCGGGCAGCACCGCGTGGACGGTGGCCGCGACGCCGAACACGTTGGCGTCGAACTGGGCCCGCAGCTCGGCCATCGAGGACTCCTCGAAGACGCCCTCGTGCCCGTAGCCGGCGTTCGCGATCAGCACGTCGATCGGCCCGACCGTGCGCTCGACCTCGCCGACCACGGCGAGGACCGCCGCGTCGTCGGTCACGTCGAGCTGCCGGGCGTGGGCGCGTCCCGGTGCGAGCGCTTCGAACTTCCGCAGGTCGTCGTCCTTGCGCACGGTGCCGACGACGGTGTGCCCTGCGGCCAGCGCGCCCCGCGCGAAGGCACGGCCGAGGCCGCCGCTGACACCGGTGATCAGGAAGGTCCGAGTGGTCATGCACTCGAATCTACACCTCGTCGACAAAAGTCGACACCGTGTCGACTTTCGCATCGGCCGGGCGAACGCACTTGCCGGAACCGGGCGACGCCGGGTAAACCTGCTCTCGTGTCCCTCACCGTCCGTCTCGCCCGTGGCCGCCGGCCGCGCGGCTGCCGCGCGCCCGCACGGCGCGTGCTCGGACGTCGGGTGAGGTACGTGATCGGCTCCGAGGCGGGTCAGGTCAACGGGATGCGATGGCGTCGTGCGCCGCGCATCGCGCGGGATCGCTGAATCCCCGACCGCCCGACCAACCCGGGACTGACGTTCCGGGTCAGGAGCACATGGCCATGCACCACTTCTTCCCGGCTGCCCCGGGCAGCCTCCCCTCGCCCGACGGGTACTTCGGCGCCTTCGGCGGCCGGTTCGTCCCGCAGGCCCTCCTCGCCGCCATCGACCAGGTGGCCGCCGAGTACGAACGGGCGAAAGCGGATCCCGAGTTCGTCGCCCGGCTCGAGGACCTGCTCGTGAACTACGTCGGCCGGCCCAGCGCGCTCACCGAGGTGCCGCGCTTCGCCGCCCACGCCGGGGGCGCGCGGGTCTTCCTCAAGCGCGAGGACCTCAACCACACCGGCTCGCACAAGGTGAACAACGCGCTCGGACAGGCACTTCTGGCGCAGCGCATGGGCAAGACCCGCGTGATCGCCGAGACCGGAGCCGGGTCGCACGGCGTCGCGACCGCCACCGCGTGCGCGCTGACCGGCCTCTCCTGCACCGTCTACATGGGAGAGACGGACATGCGTCGCCAGTCCGTGAACGTTGCGCGCATGGAACTTCTCGGTGCCGAGGTCGTCCCCGTGACGTCCGGGTCGCGCACCCTGAAGGACGCGATCAACGAGACGTTCCGCGACTGGGTCGCCCGCACCGACGACACGCACTACCTGTTCGGCACGGTCGCCGGGCCGCACCCGTTCCCCGCCATGATCCGCGACTTCCAGCGCGTCATCGGCGTCGAGGCCCGCCGGCAGCTGCTCGAACGGACCGGGCGCCTGCCCGACGCAGCGGTCGCCTGCGTGGGTGGCGGGTCCAACGCGATCGGCCTGTTCCACGCGTTCCTCGACGACCCCGTGCGGCTGGTCGGCTGCGAGGCCGCCGGGCACGGCGTCGGCAGCGGTGAGCACGCCGCGTCGCTGACCGCCGGCGAACCAGGGGTGCTGCACGGCTCCCGTTCCTACGTGCTCCAGGACGACGAGGGCCAGATCCTCGAGGCCTGGTCGATCTCGGCCGGGCTCGACTACCCCGGCGTCGGCCCGGAGCACGCGCACCTGCACTCGTCCGGCCGCGCCGAGTACCGGCCGGTCACCGACGACGAGGCGATGGACGCGTTCCGGCTGCTCGCGGTGACCGAGGGCATCGTCCCGGCGATCGAGAGCGCGCACGCGCTGGCGGGCGCCCTCCAGGTCGGCACGGAGCTCGGGCCCGACGGCCTCGTCCTCGTGAACCTCTCCGGCCGCGGCGACAAGGACCTCGGCACCGCGTCCCTCCACTTCGGACTGGAGGCCGCGCGGTGACCGGCACCCTCCCGCTGCTCACCGAGACGCTCGCCCGCGCTCGGAGCGAGGGCCGGGCCGCCCTCGTCACCTACCACCCGGCCGGCTTCCCCACCGTCGACGAGGGGATCGCCGCGATCCTGGCGACCCTCGACGCCGGCGCGGACGTCGTCGAGGTCGGCCTGCCGCACAGCGACCCGGTCCTGGACGGCCCGGTGATCCAGACGGCGGACGACATCGCGTTGCGCGGCGGCGTCCGGATCGCCGACGTCCTGCGCACGGTCCGCGAGGTCCACGCCGCCACCGGCAAGCCGGTGCTGGTCATGTCCTACTGGAACCCCGTGTCGCGCTACGGGGTCGAGCGGTTCGCACGCGAGCTGGCCGCCGCCGGTGGTGCGGGCTGCGTGCTGCCGGACCTGCCGGTGTCCGAGTCCGGGCCGTGGCGCCGGCAGGCCGCCGAGCACGGGCTGGCGACGGTGTTCGTCGTCGCTCCGAGCAGCACCGACGCGCAGCTGGCGGAGACGGCCGCGGCCGGCACCGGGTTCGTCTACGCGTCCGCGCTGATGGGCGTCACCGGGACACGCGACTCGGTGGACGAGGCCGCCGCCGTGCTCGCGGGCCGCCTCCGCGCCGTCACCGACCTGCCGGTGTGCGTCGGCATGGGCGTCTCGGACGCGCGGCAGGCCGCGCACGTCGCGCGGTTCGCCGACGGCGTGATCGTCGGGTCGGCCCTGGTGGCGACTCTCCTCGACGCGGCCGACGACGGCCGGTCGGCGCTCACCCGGCTCACCGGCGAGCTCGCGGCCGGGGTGCGGGCCTAGGAACCGAGGTGGCCGGGCCCGGCTTCGACGGACCCGGCTGCTTCTACACCCCTTGGACCAGTGCCGTGCCGAGGTTCTCGACCGCCAGGTAAGCGTTGAGGTGCGGGTGCCTGCTGCCGACGGCGACGTCGCGCCAGAACCGCTGGAGCACGTTCGACGTGTGGAACCCGCTCGACCCGTGCAGGTCCAGCATCAGGTCGAGCGCGGCCCGGCAGTCGCGGCCGGCGTCGGCGAGGGCCTTGCGCAGCCGCGGCGCGTCCGCCGGGGACAGTGCGCCCCCGTCGGCTTCGCGGGCGACCGAGAGCATCGTGGTCTCGGCCCGCTGCACGAGGTAGGTGGCCTCCGCCAGCCAGTGGCGCGCGCCGGGCGACTCCCCCATGCGCGTGTACGCGGTCATGAACGGCTTGCGGTCCGAGGCGAACAGGGCGTTGACGGCGTCGAGCGCGCCCTGCGCCGCGCCGACCACCGGGCCGAGCACGGTCATCGCGAACAGCATGGCGTCGGCGACGGCGAAGGGTTCCACCGGCGCGACCCGGCCGGCCGGGACCAGGACGTCGTCGGCGACCAGGGTGTGGCTGCCGGTGCCGCGCATGCCCGCCACGTGCCACGTGCGTTCGACGGTCAGGTCGGCCGTCGGGACGAGGACGAAGGAGAAGGCGCCGTCGACCAGCACGCCGAGGACGGCCTGCACCGCGTCCTCGCAGCCGGAGACGTTGGGCCAGCGGCCGGTGACGCGCACGCCCTCCGGTCCCCGCTCGCCGCGGCCGCCGGGAATCCCCGACCCGCAGAACAGCGCGTCCGGATCGCCGAAGACCTCGCCGCCGGTGAACGCTCGGGTCGCGAGGGTCTTGGCGGTGGCGCAGGTTCCGGCGACCCACGAGGTGGACGGGCAGGCGCGCCCGAGCGAAGTCAGCTGCCGTGCAACGGTTTCGGCGTCCGCCCACGTGTCACCGGGAGTGCGCAGGTCGAAGAAGCCGTTCTCCCGCAACGCTTCCAGCGCTTCGGGAGCGGGCCGGTCGTTGTCCTCCGCCTTCGCCGCGTGGGCGCGCAGGACCGCGACGGCGTTCGAGTGTTCGATCACCTCGCCGACTCAATCACCGGGCTCCGTCCCGTGCCATGCGCGAACGGCACCGGTTCATACGCGACCGGTCGTCATTAGGATCGTCGTCGTGGACCTGATCAGCGACGTGATCCGCGCGGTGCGGACCGGCAGCGCCAACGCCCGGCTGATCAGGCAGAAGGCCCCCGGCGTGCGGTTCACCGCGTTCGACGGCAGCGGGTTCCACATCATCACGAGCGGCACCTGCTGGCTGGTCGGCCACGACGACCCCGTGCCGCTGCGGCCCGGCGACATCGTGCTCACCACGTCGGGCGGCGAGCACGGCCTCAGCGCGACGCCCGGCCCGTTGCACGACCTGCCGCTCATGGAGATGGGCCCGTTCACACCGGAGCCGGGTCCCGCCGCGTTCGAGTTCGCCTGCGGCGCCTACCGGCTGGACCGCCGGCGCCCGCCGCAGTACCTCCGCGCGCTGCCCGAGCTCATCGCGGTGTCCCCGGACTACGACGGCCACCCGGAGCTGCGGGCGCTCGTCACGCTCCTCACCGCGGACGCCGGCACGGGCGGCACGGAGGTCCGCCCCGGCTCGCAGGCGACGCTGCGCGCGGTGCTCGACCTGGTCCTGGTGCAGGTGCTCCGGCAGTGGCACGAGCAGGCTGGCTGGCCGCAGGTCGCCGACGCCGGCGTCGCCGCCGCCCTGCGCGAGATCCACGAGAAGCCACACCACCGGTGGACGGTCGGGTCGCTGAGCGAGGTCGCGGGCATGCCGCGCGCCGCGTTCTCCCGGCTCTTCACCGCGGCGGTGGGCCAGCCGCCGATGACCTACGTGACGGGCTGGCGGCTCAGCCGCGCCGCCCAGCTGCTGCGCGAGACCGACACCTCGCTGGCGCGGATCGCGCCCAGGGTCGGGTACTCGACGGAGTTCGCGCTGTCCGCGGCCTTCCGCCGGGAGTACGGCGTCTCGCCGGGCCGGTTCCGGGCGGAGCTCAGGACGAGCGGTAGGTGAGCAGCCCCTCGACGCCGGCGAGGAACGTGGCGCCGACCTCGCCGGAGTCGGTCAGGCACCCGGCGGCCATGGCCCCGTCGCGCAGCATGACGAAGTGCCGTCCCGCCGAGGAGGCGGAGGGCTCGTCGATCCCGGCGAAGAGGCCGGTGACGGTGCGCAGGAACCACTCGCGGTGCTCGAGCACGGTCCTGAGCACCGGGTGCGCGGGGTCCGGGTACTCCGCGGCGGCGTTGAGGAAGGCGCAGCCGCGGAACCCCGGCGAGCCGATCCCGGTGGCGATGGACGCGGCGACGGCCCGCAGCACGTCCGGCGCGGACGGACCGGTGGCGAGCGCCTGCTCGACCTGGTCGCGTTCCATCCCCGCCACGGTCTGCAGGTAGGCGACGACGAGCTCGTCCTTGCTCGCGAAGTGCCGGTAGAGGGTCGCGCGGGTCACCTTGGCCTCGGCGACGATCCGGTCGATCCCGACGGAGTGCAGCCCCTCGGCGTAGAAGATCCGGGACGCCGTCGTGAGCAGGCGCGTCCGCGCCTCGGAGACCTGGCCTCGACCGTTGTGCACCACCACGTCCACGCTAGCAGACAGAACGGTCGCTCCCCCGGTGCGAAGGCTCGGGCCGGGCTTCCGCGAGCCGCGGGGTCCGCTAGCGCTGGCCCTGCGCGTGCAGTGCCGCGAGCAGCCGCAGCCGGTCGGCGTCCGCGCTGCCCGGTTCGGCGGTGTAGACCATCAGCACCGGGCCGGGGCTGCCGGGCAACGGGTAGGTGGCCCAGTCGAGGGTGATCTCGCCGATCCCCTCGCGGTGGAACACCTTGCGCCCCCGCACGGGCGAGTGCACGTCGTACTGGTCCCACAGCCGCCGGAACTCGGCGCTGCGGATGCTCAGCTCGCCGACGACGGCCGTGCCGCGCGGGTGCGACGGGTCGGCGGCGACCGTCGCGCGCAGCATGCTGATGTACTGCGTCGCGAAGGTCTCCCAGTGCGCGCACCGCGATCGGACGTGCGGGTCCATGAACAGCGCCACCAGCAGGTTGCGCTGTTCCGGCCGGGTGTTCGCCGGGTGGCCGAGCAACGCCTCGGCGAGCGGGTTCCAGGCCAGCACGTCGAGGTGGCGGCTCAGCACGAACGCCGGGGTGTCCATCGACAGCAGCAGGTGCCGGGTGGGGGCGGGCACCTCGTCCTGGGCCTCGGGCGTGCCCCGCCGGACCGCGTCGGCCAGGGCGAACAGGTGGCGGCGCTCCTGCTCGTCGAGGTTGAGGGCCGTGGCGAGCGCGTCGAGCAGGTCGTCCGACGGCCGCACCTCCCTGCCCTGCTCCATGCGCTGGTAGTAGTCCGTGCTCAGCCCGGCCAGCAGCGCGAGCTCCTCGCGGCGCAGTCCGGGCACCTTGCGCCGGCCGCCGGGCTCCAGCCCCACGTCCTGCGGGCGCAGGCGGCTCCGGCGAGCGCGCAGGAAGGTGCCGAGCTCGCGTGCGTGCAGGTGCTTGCTGCCCATGGGGACAGTCTGCCAGCGGGTGGCACCGCGAAGGTGGGTCTCAGATTCCCAGGCACAGCAGTACGACCGACGTCCTCGAAACCCTCCCTAGGTTCGCCGTGGAACAGCGAGCACAGGGAGCATCATGATCAACTGGACCGCCGCCGACGTCCCCGGCCAGACCGGCCGCGTCGCCGTCGTGACGGGCGCGAACTCGGGCCTGGGCCTGAGCACCGCCACCGAACTGGCCCGGCGCGGGGCGCGGGTCGTGCTCGCCGTGCGCGACCTCGACGCGGGACGGCGGGCCGCCGCCGGGATCCGGGCGGCCAATCCGCGCGCCGAGCTCGAAGTGCGCCGGCTGGACCTGGCGTCGCTCGCCTCGGTGCGGGCGTTCGCGGACGAGCTGGCCGCCGACCACCCCGCGATCGACCTCCTCGTCAACAACGCCGGGGTCGTCCTGGTCGGACAGCGCCGCACGACCGCCGACGGGTTCGAGCTCCACCTCGGCACCAACGTGCTGGGCCACTTCGCCCTCACCGGCCTGCTGCTCGGCGCGCTGGGCCGCGCGGAGGCCGCCAGGGTCGTGAGCCTCAGCTCGGTGGCGCACAAGCCGGCCGTCCTCGACTTCGACGACCTCATGTCGGAGCGGGACTTCAGCGGCAGCCGCGCCTACGGCCGGTCGAAGCTCGGCAACACCGTCTTCGGGCTGGAGCTGGACCGGCGCCTGCGCGCCGCGGGTTCGTCCATCACGAGCGTGCTCGCCCATCCGGGAGTGACCGGCACGAACCTCGCGCCGCGGGCGTGGGAGGACTACGGCCTGGCCGGCCGGGTCCTCGCGCGCGCCTTCCTGCTGCAGACGCAGCCGGTCGACCGCGGCGTCCTCCCCCAGCTCTACGCCGCGACCGCACCCGGCGTGCGCGGAGGCCAGTTCTTCGGGCCGTCCGGGCGCGGCGAGCGACGGGGCCACATGGCCGAGGTCCGTCCCAGCGCCGCGGCCGCCGACCCCGCCACCGGGACCCGGTTGTGGGCCGCGGCCCAGGACCTGACCGGCGTCACCTACCTGTGAGAGAAGGAGTTCCACCATGCCCACCCGTCTGCGCACGGTGACCCTGGCGGCCGCCCTGGCCGTCACGGCACTCGTCACACCCGTCCTGTCCCCCGCGGCACCGGCTTCCGCCACCACCGAGGTCCTGGCGCCGGACGACGACCCCTTCTACCGCCCACCGTCCCGGTTGGACTCCCGGCCCGACGGCGCGGTGCTGCGATGGCGGCGCCTCCCGTCGTCCGCGCTGGCCGTCCCGGCACCGGCGCACGTCTGGCAGCTGCTGTACAAGACCCGTGACAACGCGGGAAAACCCACCGCCACGGCCGGCACGCTGCTGGTCCCGACGGCCCGCTGGACGGGTCCCGGTGAACGGCCGCTGCTGTCGTACCAGACGCCCGAGGACGGTCTGGCCACCACGTGCGCGCCGTCGTACCTGCTGCGCGCGGGCTCGGTGACGTACGACGCGCCGTCGGAGGCCCAGGCCCGGTTCGACCGCGGCCAGGTCGCGGACGCCGTCCACCGCGGCTGGGCGGTGGTCGTCCCGGACTACGAGGGCCCGAAGTCCGAGTTCCTCGGCACCGAGGCCGCGGCCCACGGCGTGCTCGACGGCCTCCGCGCGGCACGGTCGTTCCCGCTCGCCCGTGTACACCGCGACGCTCCCCTCGGGCTGTGGGGATACTCCGGCGGAGGCCTGGCCACGGCATCGGCCGCGCAGCGGCAGGCGCGGTACGCCCCGGAGCTCGAGATCAGCGCCATCGCCCAGGGCGGCGTGCCGGCCGACGTGAACGCGGCCCTGGCGACGATCAGCGGTCAGGTCTTCTCCGGCTGGATCCCGTTCGGACTCGCGGCCCTGCGCAACGCCAACCCGAAGGCCGACGTCGACCGGTACCTCAACGCCTACGGACGGACCTCCGCGGACAAGGTCGCGCACGGGTGTGCGGGCGCGGCCATCGTGGCGGGACCGCACCTTGCGACGATCCAGCAGTTCGAGGCGGCGCCGGGGTCGCTCACCTCGGGCTCGTTCCGCGACTTCGCGCACCGACTGAGCCCGGTCGGCATGGGCGGCACCCCGACCGCGCCCGTGCTGGTGTACCACGGCACGGCCGACGAGCTGCTCCCGATCTCGGCGGCACGGGAGCTGGCCGCGCAGTACCGGGCGCGCGGCGCCGACGTCGTCATGGTCGAGCACGAGGGACAGGCGCACGGCGACGAGCAGTCGTTCGGCGTGGCCGGGGCGGTGGCGTTCCTGCGGGAGCGCTTCTCACAGCCCCGCTGAGCGCAGGAACGCCTCGGCCAGCTCCCGCGCGCCGAGCAGCGAGGGGTCGCGGCCGCTGGTGACCCAGAAGAACGTCGGGCCGATCAGCGACGCCGTGGCGCGGTCCCGGGTGGACGGGTCCAGCTCCGGCACGACCCGGTCCAGCACGGCGCGGGCGCTGTCGCCGAGCACGTCCTTCGAGCCGAGCAGCGCGGCGACGGCGCTGTCGCCGCGCGCCTCGGTGAGCAGGACGCGGTAGGCGATGCCCGCCGGTGAGCGCCAGAGGAACTCCGCCAGCGCCTCCAGGTAGGCGGTGAGGTCGGCGCGCGGGTCGCCGGACACCGCGACGGCGAGCTCCTTCTCGGAGTCGAGGACGCTGGCCTCGAAGAGGATCTCCGCCTTGGTGGACCACCAGCGGTAGACGGTCGCGCGGGACACGCCCGCCCGTTCGGCGACGCTCTTCATGGTCATCGCCGCGTAGCCGACCTCGATCAGCAGGTCGTCGACGGCGTGCAGGACCGCGAGCCGCGCCTCTTCACTGCGCGGGCGGCCACCGGGACTGGTCACGGGGACAGGATATCTGGACACGATGTATCGCAACTGCTAGCGTTTCGATACACCGTGTTTCGAAACAGGAAGAGTTCCTCCATGAGCAAGACAGCCCTCGTCATCGGTGCCTCCCGCACCCTGGGCCTGGCCGTCGCGGCCGAACTGCACCGCCGCGGCTGGCACGTCATCGGCACCGTGCGCGGCGAGCAGCGCACGGGCCTGCACGACCTGGCCGGCGACCGGCTGGAGGTCGAGCACCTGGACGTGACCGAGGAGCAGCAGATCCACGCCCTGCACGACCGGCTGGCCGGCCGGAGCCTCGACCTGTTGTTCGTCAACGCGGGCATCGCGCACGCCGACGTCCCGGCCGGCGAGGTCACCACGGAGTCGTTCACGCAGGTCATGGTCACCAACGCGCTCAGCCCGCTGCGCGTGGTCGAGACGCTGGGCCCGCTGGTCACCGAGACCGGCACGATCGCCGTCATGTCGTCCAAGCAGGGCAGCCTGGCGCTCAACACGAACGGCGGCCACGAGGTCTACCGCGCCAGCAAGTCCGCGCTCAACCAGCTGATGCGCAGCTACGCGGCGCGTGCCGCGGGCTCGCGGACGTTGCTGCTGCTCAACCCGGGCTGGGTGCGCACCGGCCTCGGCGGCCCCGGTGCGTTGCTGGACGTCGACGAGAGCGTCCCCGGCGTGGTGGACGCGGTGGAGTCCCGCGCGGGCGAGAAGGGCCTGCACTTCGTCGACTACCAGAACCAGGTGGTCCCGTGGTGACTCAGCGGGCGAACTGCTGCACGCCGATCACGTCGAGCAGGCGCAGCTGGTCCACGGCCTGAGTGCCGGGCACGGGCACGAAGAACTGGAGGCGCTGATGCCCGTCCTCGCTGAACAGGTTCTGGCAGAACACCTCGACGACGCCGAGTTCGGAGTGGACGATCCGCTTCTGCTCACCCCGGCGGACGGCGACGTCGCCGGTGTCCCACAGCGCCGCGAACTCCTCGCTGATCTCGCGGAGCCGGGTGACCATCGCCGCGGCCGCACCGGAAGGCGCGTGCCGGGCGACGGCGGCGCGGAGGTCGGACACCATGACCTTCGAGTGGTGCGGGTGGTCGTCCTCGGGGTACACCGCGCGGACGGCGGGGTCGGTGAACCACTGCGCGATGAAGCTCTCCCGGGGAGCCGGGCCGAGCAGCGCCGTCGCGAGCCGGTTCTGCACCAGCGTCTCGTGCAGGTCGGTGATGATCCGGGCCGGGGTGCCGTCGAGCCGGTCGAGCAACGCGAGCATCGCCGGCGACACGTGCGCCGAGACGCCGTGCGCCGGTGGAACGGGCCTGCCCGCGAGCACGAACAGGTGGTCGCGTTCGTCGTTGTCCAGCCGCAGGGCCCTGGCCAGCGCGACGAGCATCTGCGCGGACGGCTGAGCGCCGCGGCCGCGTTCGAGCTCGATGTAGTAGTCGACCGACGCCCCGGCCAGCTGGGCGACCTCGTCACGGCGCAGTCCGGGCACGCGGCGGCGCGAGCCCGTCGGCAGGCCCACCTCGGCGGGCGTGATGCGAGCACGCCGCGACTGGAGGAACAGGCCGAGCTCAACGAGGTTCACGTCCCCAGTCTGCGCGAACGGCGGTGGCTCAGCCAGGGGACGCCAACCCCGGGGTGAACGGCAACTGGTCCGGCCTCCGCACAGCGGGAAGTGTTGGCGGCACAACGAAAAGGAGCACGTCATGCCATTCGCCAACCTGAAGGTTCCCGCCGGACTGCTGTCCGCGGAGCAGAAGCAAAGTCTCGTCGAGAAGGTCACCGACCTCTACGCCGAGACGTTCGGAGACGCCGTGCGCGCCAACACGATGGTCCTCGTCGACGAGGTCGTGGACGGCGGCTGGGGCATCCGCGGCGAGGTCCTCACGCTGGCGAAGTTGCAGCAGAGGTGACGCGGGCGGGCGGCCCGGACCGGGCCGCCCCTGTCCTCGTCAGGCGCCCGCCCCGCCGTCGACCGGCACGATCGCGCCGGTCACCATCGACGCGCGGTCGCTGAGCAGCCACGCCGCCACCTCGGCGACCTCGCGCGGTTCGGCCATGCGCCCCATCGGGACCGACTTGGCGAGCTGCTCGACGATGCCGGGCGTCGCCGCCTCCCACGCGTCGATCATCGCCGTCGCGGTGCCGCCGGGGGTGATGCCGTTGACCCGGATCCCCTCCGGCGCCCACGTCACGGCCGCGCTCTCGGTGATGCTGTTGAGCGCGCGCTTCATCGCGCCGTAGGCGGGCAGCACCGGGTTCGCCCGGCGGCTGCCGATGCTGGAGGTGTTCACGATCGCGCCGCCGCCGTGGCGGCGCATGAGGGCGGCTTCGGCGGTCATGGCGGTCCAGTGGCCGCGGAAGTTGACCGCGAACTGCCGGTCGATGTCGTCGTCGCTGGTCTGGTCGATCGGGCCGGGCTGCTGGATCGTCGCGCCGTTGTTGAAGGCGCCGTCGAGCCGACCGTGCAGCTCCTCGACCCTGGCGACGGCAGCACGGACGCTGTCGCGGTCGCCGAGGTCGACGGAGACCGCGTCGGCGGTGCCGCCGTCGGCCCGGATCTCCTCCACCAGGGTGTCGAGGGCGTCGGCGCCGCGGGCGGCGAGCACGACGGAGGCGCCTTCCTCGGCGAAGAGCCGCGCCGCCGCCTCGCCGATGCCGCGGCTGGCGCCGGTGATGAGCACGACCTTGCCGGCGAGCAGACCGGCGGAGTTGTTGTTCGTCATGGTGACCAGCCTCGATCCCGTCCGCGACCGGATACAGGTACAAGCGGTACCAGGCTCCGCCGCCGCGGCACGGCCATACTCGTGCCATGGACAAGCAGCAGCTCGCGGACTTCCTGCGCAGCCGCCGGGAACGGTTGCGGCCGGAGGACGTCGGCCTGCCCTCCGGCCCGCGCCGCCGCACGCCCGGCCTGCGCCGCGAGGAGGTCGCGGTGCTGGCGCACATCTCCACCGAGTACTACGTCCGGCTCGAACAGGGCCGCGCGCCGCGCCCGTCGGCGGAGGTCCTCGCCGGGATCGCGGGCGCCCTGCTGCTCACCGACGACGAGTCCGGCCACCTGCACGTCCTCGCGGGCACCTCGCCGAACCGCGCCGGCCTGCACCGCCGGGACGTCCGGCCGAGCATCCTCGCGCTGCTCGACCGGCTGCCGCAGACGGCGGCGTTCGTCGTGTCCGCGGCGTTCGAGGTGCTGGCGTGCAACGACCTCATGGCCGCGCTGATGGAGGACTTCCGCGAGCTCGCCCCGCGCGACCGCAACCTGGCGCGCCGCGCGTTCCTCGACCCGGACCGGTCGCTGTACGGGATGTCCGACGCCACGGAGTTCCGGCACCACGCCGTCATGCGGCTCCGGACGGTCGTCGCGCGCTACCCCACCGACCCCGCGATCACCGGGCTCGTCGACGAGCTGCTCGCCGGCAGCCCCGAGTTCGCGCGGCTCTGGGAGCGGCACGACGTGCAGGCGGCGACGGTGCTCACGAAGTCGTTCGACCACCCGCTCGTCGGGAAGGTCACCGTCGACTGCGACACCCTTGAGCTCGGCGAACGCGACCAGCACCTGGTCCTCTACAGCGCACCCGCCGGGTCCCGCGACGCCGAGGCGCTGGCGTTGCTGGGCGTCGTGGGCTCCCAGACCTTCAGCACCGAACCCCGCTGATCGTGTGAGCGATAACATCCCGGCCGGGTTCCGGCTTCACCGGAGCTAAAGTTAACGCTCACATTTAGCGTTGACCACCTGCGGCGGCCGCCACTACACCTGGACGGGCAGCGTTGCCGAGCGGGTGGAGCGCACCATGTCTTCGTTGAGTCGTCGCAGGCTTCTCCAGGCCGCGGGGGTGGCCGCACTCGCGACCACGGCTCCGGCCCTCACCGCCGGTGCGGCGCAGGCGGCCTCGGTGCCTCCCGCGCGCGGCGACGCCGGGGTGTCGGCCTACGCCTTCGACCTGTCCGAGGTCCGGCTGACCCAGGGCCGGTGGCTCGACAACCAGAACCGCACCCTGTCCTACCTCCGGTTCGTCGACGTCGACCGGCTGCTCTACACCTTCCGCGCCAACCACCGCCTGTCCACCGGCGGTGCCGCCGCGCTGGGCGGCTGGGAGGCCCCGAACTTCCCGTTCCGCACGCACAGCCAGGGCCACTTCCTCACGGCCTGGGCGCAGGCGTGGGCGGTCCTCGGCGACACGACGTGCCGGGACCGGGCGAACTACATGGTCGCGGAACTGGCCAAGTGCCAGGCGAACAACTCCGCGGCCGGGTTCGCCACCGGCTACCTCGCCGGCTTCCCCGAGTCGGACTTCGACGCGCTGGAGGCCGGGTCGCCGAAGGCGGTGTCGTACTACTCCCTGCACAAGACGCTCGCCGGGTTGCTGGACGCGTGGCGCTACATCGGCAACACCCAGGCGCGGGACGTGCTGCTGCGCGTCGCCGCGTGGGTGGACACGCGCACGGCCCGCCTGTCGTACGCCACGATGCAGCGCGTCCTGGGCACGGAGTTCGGCGGCATGAACGCGGTGCTCACCGACCTGTACCAGCAGACCGGTGACGCGCGGTGGCTGGCGACGGCGCAGCGGTTCGACCACGCCGCGGTGTTCGACCCGCTCGCGTCCGGCCAGGACCGGCTGAGCGGCCTGCACGCCAACACGCAGGTGCCGAAGTGGATCGGCGCGGCCCGCGAGTACAAGGCGACGGGCACCACCCGGTACCGCGACATCGCGCTCAACGCCTGGAACATCACCGTCACCGCGCACACCTACGTCATCGGCGGCAACAGCCAGGCCGAGCACTTCCGCGCTCCCAACGCCATCGCCGCGTACCTGAACACCGACACGTGCGAAGCCTGCAACACCTACAACATGCTGAAGCTGACCAGGGAGCTGTGGCTGACCGACCCCGGCAGGGCCGCCTACTTCGACTACTACGAGCGCGCCCTGCTCAACCACCTGATCGGCCAGCAGAACCCGGCGGACCCGCACGGCCACATCTGCTACTTCACCGGCCTCAACCCCGGCCACCGCCGCGGCAACACCGGTCCCGCCTGGGGCGGCGGCAACTGGAGCACCGACTACGGCACGTTCTGGTGCTGCCAGGGCACCGGCATCGAGACCAACACCAAGCTCGCCGACTCGATCTACTTCTACTCCGGCACCACGCTGACGGTGAACCTGTACGCGCCGTCGGTGCTGACGTGGTCGTCGCGCGGCATCACCGTCACCCAGAGCACGACCTACCCGGCGAGCGACACCACGACGTTCACCGTCACCGGCACCGCGGGCGGGTCGTGGACGATGCGGTTCCGCATCCCGGCCTGGACCACGGGCGCGACGGTCAGCGTCAACGGCGTCGCGCAGAACCTGACCACCACGCCCGGCACCTACGCCTCGCTGACGCGGACGTGGACCTCGGGCGACGTGGTGGCGCTGCGGTTGCCGATGCGCGTGACGGCCCAGCCCGCCAACGACAACTCCGGCGTCGTCGCGCTCACCTACGGCCCGGCGGTGCTCGCGGGCAACTACGGCAACACGAGCCTGTCCTCGTTGCCGTCGCTGGACGTCGGCTCCGTCACCCGCACCAGCACGTCGTCGCTGGCGTTCACCGCGACGGCCAACGGCGCGCAGGTCACCCTCGGCCCGTTCCACGACGCGCACGGCTTCAACTACACCGTCTACTGGAACGCCGGTGGCGGAGCCGGCAGCTACCGGCTCGTCAACGCCGGCACGGGCATGGTGCTCGGCATCCAGAACATGTCCACTTCGGACGGTGGGCTGGCCGTGCAATGGCACGACAGCGGCACCGCCGACCACAACTGGCAGGTGATCACCGACGGTTCCGACGTCCGGCTGCGCAACGTCCACAGCGGCAAGGTGCTGGGGGTGGAGAACATGTCCACGGCCGACAACGCGCGCGTGCTCCAGTGGGGCGACACCGGCACCGCCGACCACCGGTGGACGTTGATCGCCAACGGCGACGGCACCCACCGGATCCGCAACGCCAACAGCGGAAAGCTGCTCGGCGTCCTCAACGGCTCGACGGCCGCGGGCGCGCAGGTGGTGCAGGACTCGGACAACGGCAGCGCGGACAACCGCTGGCGGCTGGTGGCCAACTGACGCCGCGGGCTCAGACCCTCGCCACTTGGTCGTCGTACTGCCGCCGGCACCGCTGGATCTGCTCGCTGTGCTCGACGGTCCAGGCGTAGAGGAGCCCGAACGGCTCGCGCAACGACTCCCCCATCGGCGTCAGCGAGTACACGACGCCGACGGGGGACGTCGGCAGCACGGTCCGCGTCACCATCCCGTTGCGCTCCAACCGGCGCAGCGTCTGCGTCAGAACCCGTTGCGTCACCCCGCCGAGCCGCCGCTTCAGCTCGTTGAACCGGGTCGGTTTCTCCAGCACGGCCATCGCCATCATCGACCACTTGTCGGCAATCTGGTCGAGGACCGGCCGGCTCGGGCAGTCGGGGCTGAAGACGAAGTCCGCGGGCTCGGGTGGGGTCACGGTGGTGTCCTCCGGCATCCCTGGTGTTGCGGAAGTGCGTTCTTGCGCGAGGCTAGCAGCAGAATCGACCCTAGGTATTCATCGCATACCTAGCTGAACGGATCCGCTCATGAGTTCCACGCTGCGCACGAGCACCGACGACGGCGTGCTGACGGTCGTCTTCGACAACCCCCCGGTGAACGCCCTCGGCGCCACGACGATGCGCGAGCTGCGCGACCTGCTGAAGGGGCTGGAGAGCGACGACTCGGTGAAGGTGGTCGTGTTCGAGAGCGCGAACCCCGAGTTCTTCCTCGCCCACGTCGACATCGACGTCCTCGACCAGCGCGAGGAGCTGGAGGCGCTGGCCGCTTCCGCTCCCGAGGGCGTGAACGTGTTCCAGGCCGTCGGCGAGCAGATCCGCCACCAGCCGCAGGTGACGATCGTGAAGCTCGCGGGCAAGGCACGCGGCGGCGGTGCCGAGGTCGTCGCCGCCGCCGACCTGGCATTCGCCGCCGAGGAGACCGCGGGTCTCGGCCAGATCGAGGCGTTGATGGGCATCACGCCCGGCGGGGGCGGCACCCAGTACCTGCGGGAGAAGGCCGGCCGCAACCGCGCGCTGGAGCTCGTGCTCACCGGCGACCTGGTCGACGCCCGCACCGCCGCGGCCTACGGCTGGGTCAACCGCGCCGTGCCCGCCGCCGAACTGGACGAGCACGTCCGCCGGGTCGCGCGGAACATCGCCGCGCTGGCCGACGGGGTGGTCGCCGCCGCGAAGCGCGCGTTGCCGCCGACCGGCTTCGGCGCCGGGCTCGTCACCGAGAACGACGCGTGGGCGTCGCTGGTCACGCGTCCGGCCGCCCAGCGGCTCCTGAGCGGCGCGATGGCCGCCGGCGCCCAGACCGTCGAGGGCGAACGGGACCTGGAGGCGCTCCTGCGTGGCGTCGCCCACTCCTGACGTGACGACCGGCCGGGTCCCGTGTGACACTTCGTCCAGCTTCTGACAGTTTGTTCAGACACTGGAGGTGTCATGCCCGGCAGCAGTACCGCGGACGCGGTGTTCGCGGCGATGTCCCCCGTCGTCGAGGGCATCGCCGCGACGTTCGGACGCAGTTGCGAGGTCGTGCTGCACGACTACCGCGACCCGGAGCGGTCGGTCGTCGCCGTCGCAGGATCGGTCACGGGCCGGGTGGCCGGCGACGCGATGAGCGAGATCGGCCTGCGCGTCCTCGCCGCCGGGGACGACGCCCGCAACGAGGTCGGCTACGTCACCCGCGCGCAGGACGGGCGGCTGCTCAAGTGCACGACGCTGCCGTTGCGCGACGTGGACGGGACCTTGATCGGCGCGCTGTGCGTCAACATCGACCTCTCCGCCATCACCCGCGCGACCGGCGTGCTCTCCGACCTGCTCGGGCTCTCCCCCGCGCAGGAGCCGGACACCACGACGAACTTCTCCGGCGACCTCGACCAGGTGGTCGACTCGCTGGTCGAGCGCGCCGAACGCGCGCACGCCGTCCCCGTCACGGCACTCGGGCGCGAGGACCGGCTGGCGCTTGTCCGGTCGCTGAACGACGCCGGCGTGTTCGGCCTGCGCGGCGCGCCGGGCCGCATCGCGAAGCGCCTCGGGATCTCCCGCACCGGTCTGTACAACGACCTCGCCGAACTGAAGAAGGACAAGTCGTGACCCCCGTGTTCCTCAGCGAGTCCGAGTCGGCCGCCCTCGTCGACGACGACCTGGCGCTGGCCGCCGCGCGGGAGGCGTTCCTCGCCACCGCCACCGGGTCGGTGTTCCCGGTCGTGATCGCGCACTCCTCGGTGCCGCACAACAGGTTCACCCTCAAGTCCGGGTCGGCGGGCGACCTCGCCGGCGTGAAGGTCGGCAGCTTCTGGCCGGGCAACACCGACCTGCCGCGGCACAGCTCGACGATCGTGCTGCTCGACCCCGCGACCGGCAGGCTGCGGGCCGTCGTCGAGGCGGCCGCGGCCAACGCCTACCGCACCGCCGCGGCCGACGCGTTGGCCGTGCAGGCGTTGGCGCGCAACGACTCCCGCACGCTGACCGTGATCGGCACCGGCCACCAGGCGTTGCACGAGGTCCGTGCCGTGAGCCGGGTGCGTCCGATCGACCGGGTGCTCGTCGTCGGTAGACGTGCTGACGCGGCACGGGCGTTCGCCGCCGATGTGACCGCCAGGACCGGTCTGCCCGCCGAGCCGGTCGGCGCGGAGGCCGGGGTCTGCGCCGCGGACGTGCTCGTGACGGCCACGACCTCCCGCGAGCCGTTGTTCGACGCCCGCTGGGTCCGGCCCGGCACGCACGTCTCCGCGATGGGCGCGGACGGTCCCGGCAAGCAGGAGCTGCCCGTCGAGCTGTACGAACGCGCGGCGTTGTTCTGCGACCTGCCGGACCAGTCGAGCGCCATCGGCGAGTTCCAGCACGCGTCCGGCACACCCGTGGCGCTGGGCGCGGTGCTCGCCGGGGACGCCCCCGGCCGCACGTCGGACGACGACGTGACGGTGTTCGACAGCTCCGGTTTCGCCCTGCAGGACCTCACCCTCGCCGCCGCGCTGCTGCGCCGTTCGTCAGGAGAAACCGCGTGACCACAGTGGACACTCCGCACGCGCTGGTCGACGCGGACAAGGTCGACCGCAACGCGGCCCGGTTGCGCGAGCACCTGCGGGCGCTCGGCGTTCCGCTCCGGCTGCACGTCAAGACGGCGAAGTCCGTCGAGGTGGCGCGGCGGGTGCACGACGGCGGCCCGATCACCGTGTCGACGCTGGCCGAGGCCGAGCACTTCGCCGACGCCGGCTACGACGACATCCTCTACGCCGTAGGGATCGCGCCGCACAAGCTGCCGCGCGTCGCCGCCCTGCTGCGCCGCGGCGTGACGCTGACCGTCCTGCTCGACACGCTCGTGCAGGCCGAGGCGGTCGCCCGGTTCGCCGCCGATGAGGGCCTGCGCGTGCCCGCCCTGGTCGAGATCGACTGCGACGGCCACCGCGGCGGCGTGAGGCCGTCCGACCCGGCCCTGGTCGCGATCGGCCGGGCGCTCGGCGGCAACCTGGCCGGGGTGCTCACCCACGCCGGCGAGTCGTACTCCGCCTTCACGCCGGAGGACCTGCGCAAGGCCGCGCAGAACGAGCGGGACGTCGCCGTGGAGGCTGCCACCGCGTTGCGCGACAACGGCTTGCCGTGCGCGATCGTGAGCGTCGGCTCGACTCCGACGGCGCATGCGGCGACCGACCTCACTGGTGTCACCGAGGTCCGCGCGGGCAACTACGTCTTCTTCGACCTGGTCATGGCGGGCATCGGCGTCTGCACCGTCGACGACCTGGCGTTGTCCGTCGTGGTCACTGTCATCGGCCACCAACCTGGGAAGAACTGGGTCCTCACCGACGGCGGCTGGATGGCCACCTCGCGGGACCGCGGCACGCAGGCGCAGGCCGTCGACCAGGGCTACGGGCTCGTCGCCGACGACACCGGCGTCCTGGTCCCCGGTCTGCTGATGACCGGCGCGAGCCAGGAGCACGGCGTCCTGAGCACGCGGGACGGCACGCCGGTGCCGGACCTGCCGATCGGCACCCGGCTGAGGATCCTGCCCAACCACGCCTGCGCCACCGCCGCCCAGCACGACCGCTACCAGGTCGTCAGCGCCGGTGCCCCGCCGACGACGTGGAGCCGCCTGCGCGGGTGGTGATCACGCCGTCGGGTCGGTGGCGAGCGCGGCGTGCAGGAGCTCGCCGAGCTGGTCGACCTGGTCGGCCGACAGGTGCCGGAACGACAGGTCCACGACGCCGTCGGCGAGCTCCTGGCCCGCCGCGCGCAGCCGTTCGCCCTCCTCGGTGAGCCGGTGCCGCACGGGACGGCCCGGCCCCGGCACCCGTTCGACCAGGCCGCGGTCGGCCATCCGCGTGGCCAGCGACCCGAAGGACTGGTCGGTCTGGAACGTCAGCACCGCGAGGTCGTGCAACGACGCGTCCGGGTTGCGGTGCAGGTGCCGCAGGGTGTCCCACTGCACCAGCGACAGCCCGAGCGGCGCGAGCGCCTTGCTGAGCGCGCGGTGGTGGCGGTGCTGCAGGCGTTTGACGGCCAGGGCGACGTCGGCGGGCTGGTACGGCATGGACGGAGACTACCCCAGTGAGGTCAGGTTGCTTAGGTAAGGAAGCTGATCTAAGGTTCCTTACCTAAGCAACCTGACTTCACGGGAGCACCGATGACCTCCTCACTCCGCATCCCGCTCGGCGCCGTCGAGCTGACCGTGCGGGACCGCGACCGCACCCGGCCGTTCCTGCTGCTGCACGGCGGTGGCGGCGTGGCGACCATGGCCGGTTTCGCCGACCTGCTGGCCGACCGCGCGCACTCCCGCGTACTCGTGCCCACGCACCCCGGTTTCAGCGGCACGCCGAAGCCCGCCGACCTCATTGGCGTCACCGACCTCGCCCGCACCTACGTCGCCTTGCTCGACGAGCTCGCCCTGACCGGCGTCACGGTGGTCGGCAACTCGTTCGGCGGCTGGGTCGCCGCCGAGATCGCCCTGCTGGACAGCCCGCGGGTGCAGGCCGTCGTGGTCGTGAACGGGATCGGCGTCGAGGTCGACGGCCACCCGCAGACCGACGTGAAGGGCATGTCCCCGGCCGAGATCCAGCAGCTGTCGTGGCACGACCCGGGCAAGGCGCCGCGGCCCACCGGCGCTCCCGGCCCGAGCCCGGACATCCAGGCCCTGGTCGGCTACACCGGTCCCGCGATGGCCGACCCGGCGCTCGCGAAGCGGCTCGGCGAGGTGCGGGTCCCCGTCCACGTGGTCTGGGGCGAGAGCGACCGCATCGTCGACGTCGAGTACGGCCGCGCGTTCGCCGCGGCGATCCCCGGCGCCACGTTCACGCCGCTGCCCCGCAGCGGGCACCTGCCGCAGGTGGAGACGCCG
>NZ_DASVFL010000028.1:0-2939 GCF_036380075.1 Lentzea sp.
ATCGTCGCGCCCTCCACGTTGCGTATGTTGCAACAGCTATTTCACAGGAAGCAACGTGACTGTAGAACGGACCAGGGCAAGGGTCTAGACCAGAAGGGTGACCCATTCCCTCACAGAAGCGACGTCCACCGGTGAATCCCACCCGGACGGCCGGACCGCGCTGCCGACGTGGAAGCCCGTCACGCCCGCGGCCAGCAGTTCCGACACGTGCCGCTGCTGCAGACCGCCGCCGACGAGCAGCGCCGGAGGTGTCTGGGCCGTCAGTTTCTTCAGGTTCTCCAAGCCGTCCTCGACGCCCTTCGGGCTGCCCGCGGCGAGGACGGTGTCGCAGCCGAGGGTCTGCACGGTCGCCCAGGAGCGGAAGACGTCGTTGGAGTTGTCGAGCGCGCGGTGGAACGTCCAGGCACACCCTTCCAACTCCGCGAGGAGGTTCAGGGTGACGCCCTCGTCGATCTCACCGCCGGCGTCGAGGAAGCCGAGCACGAACTCGCTCGCACCGGCCTCGCGCAGCTCCCACGCCTGGCGGCGCAGGTGCTTGAGGTTGCCGGGCGCGAACCCCTCGGCGTCGCGGAGCATCACGCGGATCGGGATGTCGACGGCCCTGCTCACCTCGCGGAAGGTGGCGACCGAGGGCGTCAGTCCGTCGGAGGCCATGTCGGCGACCAGTTCGAGCCGGTCGGCGCCGCCCTCCTGAGCGGCCACGGCGTCCCTCGCGTTGAGTGCGATCACTTCGAGAATCGACATGGTCTAGACCATAACGGTCGTGTCGATGTGCTTTCGCGAATTGGGAGCCGAGTCGCGGTTCCGCGCGTCAGAGGGCTGTATCTGATCGCCTGAGTTCCGCTCTTCCAAGATGAGAGCTTGTGCACCAGGCGTGGGGGCCACGCGTCAGCCGGTTCGAGGGGTGCCGGCCGGCGCGAGGCCTCCTGCACCGGCGGCCCGTGATGCGGAGGGGGGATCACGGGCCGTTGGCATGCCCGGGAAAGATGAGGTCAGCCGGGCGCCGGTACTGCTCCAATCGAGTGAATTTCGTATCTACCGCCCGGTTAGCCCTTCATGAGTTGGCGGACGGCGCTGACAAGGGCGGCCGATCGGAGGTGCTGCATGGACGAGCTGCACACGGCGGATGACCGTCCGCCGTGGGACGGGCTTGAGGGCACCGAACGGCACGCCATGTGCGTCGCCGCGGCACGCGAGGGCAACCGGGACGCGCTCAACGTCCTGGTGGACGAGCTGACCCCGCTGCTGTGGCACGTCGCGAGGGGCCAGGGCCTCGACAGGACCGCCTCCGAGGACGTCGTGCAGACCGTGTGGCTCGCGTTCTTGAAGAACATCGAGAACATCAACGAGCCGAAAGCCCTGGTCGGCTACCTGGTCGTCACCACGAGGCGTGAAGCGCGCCGAACTTGGACACCCAACAAGCGTGAGACGCACCTGTCCGACGAATACGCCGAACAACTCGAGTCCGACACCGGCCTGCCCGAGGACGTGACGCTGATGGACGACCGCGACCGCCGCCTGTGGCTCGCGTTCGGCCGCCTGACCACGAGGTGCCAGGAACTGCTCCGGCTCACAGTGCTCGCGGGGCGCGCCGAGTACCGAGCGGTCGCCGAGGCGCTCGCCATGCCCCACGGCAGCATCGGTCCGACCAGGGGACGGTGCCTGACACTGCTGCGCAACTACCTGGAGACGGAAGGAGGATCGCGGTGAACGAGATCGACCCGCGCGACGACCGCAGGGGCCTTGAGGACACCGCAGTCCTCTCCGAACTGAACAGGCTCGTGGACGAACTGGACCCACCGCCCGCCGACCTGGTGGACCGCGTGAAGTTCGCGATAGCCCTGGAGTCCCTGGACGTCGAAGTGGCGCGCTGGGAGCGGGCAGGCTCGTTCGCGGGAGTGCGCGGCGGCCAGACCGGCACGATCACCTTCACCGTCGACAACCTGACCCTGATGGTGAACTTCACCTCGACCGGCTCCCGCCACCGCATCGACGGCTGGCTGGTCCCTGCGGGCGAGCACGAGGTGGAGGTGCGCGTGGCGGACCACAAGTCCACCAGCACCAGAGCGGACGACGGCGGCCGCTTCGTCCTGCCCGACGTGCCGGCCGGAACCACGCAGATCCTGGTGCACCTGGTGAACTCGCGCGGCGAGCCGGGCCGCACCGTGGTCACGCCGACGATCATGCTTTGACGGGTACCGCTGGTTCATCCGTTACCACTGGGGTTTCTGGGGTTTGTGCTGCGTCGGCCGTCGGGGGGCGGCCCGCGTTCCAGCGTGGGTGTTCGGCGTGCGTGGTTCCTGTTCCAGCGTGGTTCCGCAGGACCTTTTCCGTTCCTGTTCCAGCGTGGTCGTGCAGACCTTTTCGAATCAAGGGCGTTCATCGCCGCTCCGCGACGATAGCGATTGGGGCTTGACTTCGGGGCCCTTGCGAGGCGCTCTGATCGGCCGGAAAAGGCCGGATGCTTCGCAACCGGCCGAGCCCGAATGGGTAGCACCTCGCACCCAAAGTCAAGCCCCAATCGCCAAACCACGGGTGGGCTCACCGGCTCTGATCAGCGAAGAGGGCAGACGGCTCGCTTCGCATCGCCCTTGGGAGGTGCCCCAAGCGCGCGAAGAGCTGACAGCGAGGGGTTCGCTGAATAGCGCAGCTTCTCTGCGGCGCAATTACGCCAAACAATGGCGATGCGAAGCGAGCCGTACAAACCCCCGCACTTCCAAGCGAAGCCGAAGGCGAGCAGTCACCCCTGACGCCGATCAGAGCCGGTGAACCCACCCGCTCTTTGCGATTGGGGCTTTACTTTGGGTGCGAGGTGCTACCACTAGTGGCTCGGCCGGTCGCGAAGCTACCGGCCTTTTCCGGCCGACCCAGCGCCTCGCAAGGGCCCCGAAGTCAAGCCCCAATCGCGGATCGTCGCGCAGCGGCGATGAACCCCAGTC
>NZ_DASVFL010000029.1:0-8030 GCF_036380075.1 Lentzea sp.
GCCGGCAGATCGCCCGCGCCCCGCCACGCCGACGCACCAGGGCGACGTCGTGCCGTTCACCATCGGCGCGGACGTCCACCGAGGCCTGACGGCCGTGGCACGCGCTTCGGGAGCGACGCCGTTCATGGTGCTCCGCGCGGCGTTCGCGGCTCTGCTGTCGAGGCTGGGCGCCGGAACGGACGTCCTGCTCGGCACGCCGGTCGCGGGACGCGGCGACGAGGCGCTGGACGACCTGGTCGGGTTCTTCGTCAACACCCTGGTGCTGCGGACCGACCTGTCCGGCGACCCGACGTTCGCCGAGCTCCTCGACCGGGTCCGCGCCACCGACCTGGCCGCCTACGACCACCAGGACGTGCCGTTCGAACGGCTCGTAAAGGAGCTCAACCCGGCCCGCACCACCGCCCGGCACCCGCTGTTCCAGGTGATGGTCGTGTTGCAGAACAACGCCGAGGGCGAGCTGACCCTGCCGGGCCTGGAGGTGGAGGCGCTGCCCGCACCCACCGGGGCGGCGAAGTTCGACCTCACGCTCGGCCTGCGCGAGTCGTTCACCGAGGACGGCGCACCGGCCGGCCTGACCGGGGAGCTGGAGTACGCCACCGAGCTCTACGACCGCGAGACGGCCGAGGCCGTCGTGACCCGGCTGGCCCGGCTGCTGGCCGCCGTCGCCGCCGACCCCGGCGCGCCCTTGTCCACAGTGGACGTCCTGGACGCGGACGAGCTGCGGAAGGTCACGCGGGAGTGGAGCTCCTCCGCTGACAGCCTGCACCGCGACGTCACGTTGCCCGGCCTGATCGCCGCGGGAAAGCCGGACGCGGTGGCGTTGGTCGACGACCACGAGGCCGTCACCTACGCCGAACTGCAGGCCCGCTCGAACCGGCTCGCCCGGCGGCTGGCCGCGCAGGGCGCCGAGGCCGGTGACACGGTCGCGGTGTGCCTGCCGCGGGGTGCCGGCCTCGCCGTCGCCATCCTCGCGGTGCTGAAGGCCGGTGCGGCGTACGTCCTGCTCGACCCCGACCACCCGGCCGACCGCCGGCAGGCGCTGCTCGACCAGGCCGGGCCGGTGTTCGTGCTGGAGGATGTCCACGGCGGCCACTACCCAGCGGACGACTTCACCCGCGAGGTCAGCCCCGACAGCCCGGCGTGTGTCATGTTCACCTCGGGTTCCACGGGCCGTCCCAAGGGCGTCGTCGTGTCGCACCGGGCGCTGGTCACGACGCTGACCGGTCAGGACTTCGTCCCGTTCGCCGCGGACGCGGTCTGGCTCCAGTGCTCGCCGGTGTCGTGGGACGCGTTCGCGCTGGAGCTGTTCGGGCCGCTGCTGTCCGGCGCCACCTGCGTGCTGCAACCCGGCCAGACCCCGGACCCGGCGCAGATCACCAGGCTGGTCGCCAAGCATGGCGTGACCACGTTGCACGTGTCGGCCAGCCTGCTCAACTTCCTGGTCGACGAGACGCCCGAGGTGTTCGACGGCGTCCGCGAGGTGATGACGGGCGGCGAACCCGCGTCCATCCCGCACCTGCGCGCCCTGCTCGGCCGGTACCCCGGCCTGCGGGTCGTGAACGGCTACTCGCCGCTGGAGAACACGATCTTCACGCTCTGCCACACCGTCGAGCCGCGCGACCTGGACCGCGTCAGCGTGCCGGTCGGCCGTCCGGTGGCGGGCAAGCAGGTGTTCGTGCTCGACCGGTGGCTGCGGCCGGTTCCGCCGGGCACCCCCGGCGAGCTCTACATGGCGGGCGACGGGCTCGCGCACGGCTACCTCGGGCAGACCCCCGTGACCGCGCAACGGTTCGTCGCCAACCCCTACGGCGTCGCCGGAGGCCGCATGTACCGCACCGGCGACCTGGTGCGCCAGGACCGCGAGGGCGTCGTGCACTTCCTCGGCCGCGCCGACGACCAGGTCAAGATCCGCGGCTTCCGGGTGGAGCCCGGCGAGGTGCGCGCGGTGCTCGCCCGGCATCCCGGCGTGCGGCAGGTCGAGGTCGTCGTCCGCGAGGACAGCCCCGGCGACAAGCGGCTCGTCGCGTACGTGGTCGGTGCGGCCGGAGGACTGCGGGAGTTCGCCGCCCGCAGCCTGCCCGACTACCTCGTGCCGGCCGCGGTCGTCGCGCTGGAGTCGGTGCCCCGCACCCCCAACGGCAAGCTCGACCGCGCCGCGCTGCCCGTCCCCGAGGCACGCCGCGGGGAGGTCCGCAAACCGCAGACCCCGCACGAGGAACTGCTCTGCGGCCTGTTCGCCGAGCTGCTCGACGTGCCGGAGGTGTCGATCGACGACGACTTCTTCGCGCTGGGCGGCCATTCGATCCTGGTGATGCGCCTGGTCAGCCGCGTGCGGTCGGTCTTCGGCGCCGAACTGGGCATGCGGACCGTGTTCGAGAACCCGACGGTCGCCGGCCTGGCCGCCCACCTGCCCGTCGCCGCCCGGCCCGCCCCACGGCCCGTGCTGCGGGCCCGTCCGAGGTCCAAGGAGACGTTGTGATCCCCCTGTCGTTCGCCCAGCAGCGGCTGTGGTTCCTCGATCGGCACGAGGGAACCGGCGCCGCCTACAACATCCCCCTCGCCGTGCGACTCCACGGAGCGCTCGACACCGAGGCGCTCGAAGCGGCGCTCACCGACGTCCTCGGCCGGCACGAGGCGCTGCGCACCACCTTCCCCAGCCGCGACGGGCAGCCGCACCAGGAGATCCTGGAGGACGCCAAGGTCGTGCTGGCCGTGCTCGAACCGGGCGACCCGGCGGTCGTGCTGGGCCGCGCGGCACGGGAGGCGTTCGACCTCGCCGCCGACCCGCCGTTCCGGGCGCACCTGCTCGAAGAGGGACCGCGGGACCACGTGCTGCTGCTGGTGATGCACCACATCATCAGCGACGGCTGGTCGCTCGGCCCGCTGCTGCGCGACCTCACCACCGCCTACACCGCGCGGCTGGCGGGGGAGGAGCCCGACTGGGAGCCGCTGCCCGTCCAGTACGCGGACTACGCGCTGTGGCAGCAGGAGCTGCTCGGGTCGGCCGACGACCCGGACAGCCTGGTCAGCTCCCAGCTCGCCTACTGGCGCACGAGACTGGCCGGCCTGCCGGACGAGATCGCGCTGCCGGTGGACCGTCCCCGTGACGCGGGCACCGGGTCGGCCGGATCGTCCGTGGCCGCGGTGCTGTCCGGCGACACGGCGCGGTCGCTGGCCGCACTGGCGGAGGAGTGCGGGGCGACGCTGTTCATGGTCGCCCAGGCCGCGTTCGCCGCGTTGCTGGCGCGCAGCGGTGCGGGGGAGGACGTCCCGATCGGCACGGTCGTCACCGGCCGCGGCGAGGAGGTGCTGGAGGACCTGGTCGGGTTCTTCGTCAACACGCTGGTGCTGCGGGTGGACCTGTCCGGCGAGCCGTCGTTCCGCGACCTGCTGGGCCGGGTGCGGGAGGAGTCGCTCGACGCCTACGGCCACCAGGACCTGCCGTTCGACCGGCTGGTCGAGGAGCTCAACCCGGTGCGCGCGCCGGGCAGGCACCCGTTGTTCCAGGTGATGGTGCTGGCGGACGACGACTCCGGCGGTCCCGGCCTCGCGCTGCCCGGCCTCACCGGCACCGTCGAGCCGATCGGGGCGGGCGAGGCGAAGTTCGACCTCACCCTGGCGCTGCGCGACGGCCGCGACGGCGTGCGGTGCTCGCTGGAGTACCTCACCGGCCTGTTCGACGACGCGACCGCCGGGATGCTGCTGGCCCGCCTCGTCCAGCTGCTCGACCAGGCCGCCGCCGACCCGGACCGGTCGGTGTGGGACCTGGACGTGCTGTCGGCGGTCGAACGCGCCGAGGTCTTCGCCACCACGGAGGCGGCCACCGGCACGGTTCACGACCTGGTCGCGGCCCAGGCGGCGCGCACACCGGACGCCGTCGCCCTCGTGTCGGGCGACACCGAGATCTCCTACGCGCTCCTCGACTCGGACGCCTCCGGCCTGGCTGGTTTCCTGGCCTCGGAGGGAGTGCGGCGCGGGGACGTCGTCGGTGTCCACATCGGACGCGGCGTGGAGATGGCGACCGCGTTGCTGGCCGTGCTCAAGGCGGGTGCGGCCTACCTGGTGCTCGACGTCGACTTCCCGCCGGCCCGGCTGGCGTCGATGGTGGCGTCCCTGCCGGTGCGGCTCGTCCTCACCGACCGGCCGTTCGAGGCGGACGTCCCGGTGGTCGCGCTCGCCGACGCCGTGCCGATGCCCTTCACCGCAACGGAAACCGGGCCCGACGACCTGGCGTGCGTCATGTTCACCTCGGGCTCGACCGGTGCCGCGAAGGCCGCCGGCACACCGCATCGCGCGCTGACCGGCACGCTCGTCGGCCAGCGGTACGCGGGGTTCGGACCCGGCGAGGTGTGGCTGCAGTGCGCGTCGGTGTCGTGGGACGCCTTCGCGACCCAGCTGTTCGGTCCGCTGCTGTCCGGCGGCACGACGGTGCTCTACCCCGGCCAGCGCCCGGAGCCCGCGGTCATCGCGGACTTGGTGGTGCGGCACGGCGTGACGGTGCTGGACGCGTCCGCCAGCCTGTTCAACCACCTCTGGGACAGCTACCCGGACATCTTCACCGGGCTGCGCTGGGCGTTGACCGGCGGTGAGGCCGCCTCCGCCGCACACGTGCGGGCGGTGCTGGCCGCCGTGCCGGACATCGGCGTGGTCAACGGCTACGGGCCGGTCGAGAGCATGGGCTTCACCACCACGTTCACCGTCCCGCAGGGCTGGGACGGCGCCGCGGTACCGATCGGGCAACCGTTGCGGGGCAAGGGTGCCGTCGTGCTGGACCGGCGGCTGTCGCCCGTGCCGACCGGCGCGGTGGGGGAGCTGTACGTCTCCGGAGCGGGTCTGGCCCACGGCTACCTCGGCAGGCCGGGCCTGACCGCCGAACGGTTCGTCGCCTCGCCCTTCGTGCCCGGCACGCGCCTGTACCGGACCGGAGACCTGGTCCGCCGCCGCGCCGACGGCACGCTGACCTACCTGGGCCGGGCCGACGACCAGGTGAAGATCCGCGGCTTTCGGGTCGAGCCGGCCGAGGTCGAGGCCGTGCTGGCCGCGCACCCGGACGTGACCGCCGCGGCCGTGGTGGCACGCGAGGACGGACCCGGCGGCAAACGACTCGTCGCGTACGTCGTCGGCGCCGCGGGCGGACTGCGGGACTTCGCCCGTGAACGGCTGCCGGAGCACATGGTGCCCGCGGCGTTCGTCGAGCTCGACGCGTTCCCGTTGACGCCCAACGGAAAGCTGGACCGCCGAGCGTTGCCCGCGCCGTCGTACACCGTCGGTGACAGCCAGCCGCGCACGCCGCGGCAGGAGATCCTCTGCGGCCTGTTCGCCAAGGTCCTCGGGCTGGACGCGGTCGGTCTCGACGACGGGTTCTTCGACCTCGGCGGGCACTCACTGCTCGCGGCCAGGCTGCTCGCGTCGATCCGCACGGTGTTCGGCGTCGAGCTGGGCATCCGCGTGCTGTTCCGCGACCCGACGCCCCGCGGTCTCGACGGGCACCTGGACGCCACCACGCCGGTGCGCGCCCTGTCCCGCCCCGGCCACCGGCCGCGGCGCGTGCCGCTGTCGTCGGCCCAGCTGGGCGTGCGGCTCGCGATGGAGGTCGCCGACCACGCCTACACCGCGCCGCACGCGATGCGGCTCCTCGGCGAGCTGGACCTGAAGGCGTTGCACGCGGCGTCGCTGGACGTCGTGGAACGGCACGAGGCATTGCGGACGGTGTTCCCGGAGGACGTGTCCGGGTGGCACCAGGTCGTGCTGCCGGCCGACGAGCTGCTGTTCGAGGTCGCGGAGTGCGCAGAGGACGCGCTGGACAGCACCTTGACGGCGCTGGTGGCGCGCCCGTTCGACCTCGCCGCCGACATCCCGCTGCGGGTGCACGTGCTGCGGCTCGGCGAGCGCGACCACGTGGTGTTGCTGGCACTGCACCACATCGCCACGGACGGCTGGTCGACCGGCGTGCTGCTGCGCGACCTCGCCGAGGCCTACCGGGCACGTCTCGGCGGCGCGGCACCGGACTGGCGGCCGCTGCCGATCCAGTACGCCGACCACAGCCTGCGGCAACAGCAACTGCCGGGCTCGTCGGACGACCCGCTCGCGTTCTGGGCGGAGACGCTGGACGGGATCCCGGACGAGCTGCGGCTGCCCGTCGACCGGCCGCGTCCGGTGGTGTCGGGCAACGTCGGCGACGAGGTCCGCGCCCGGGTCGACGCCGGCACGCACCGCGCTCTGGTCTCGCTGGCGCGCACCAACAACGCGACCGTGTTCATGGCCCTGCACGCCGCCGTGGCCACGTTGCTCACCAAGCTGGGCGCGGGCACGGACGTCGTGCTCGGCACGGTGGTCGCCGGCCGCGGCTCCGAGGACCTGGACGACCTGGTCGGCCTGTTCGTGAACACGCTCGCGCTGCGCGTCGACCTGTCCGGCGACCCGGACTTCACCACGGTCCTGCAGCGCGTCCGCGAGGCCGACCTGGCCGCGTACACGCACCAGGACGTGCCGTTCGACCGCGTCGTCGAGAGGGTCAACCCCGAGCGCTCCAGCGCCCGGCACCCGCTGTTCCAGGTGTCGCTGGTGTTGCAGGACGGGGTGGACGGCGTCGAGGACGACGCGCTGGGCCTGCCCGGCCTGGAGGTGCGGACCGTGCGGACCACGACGGGCGGCGCCAAGCTCGACCTGTCGTTCGGCTTCGGGCAGAGCGCCGACGGGCTGGACGTGTGCCTGGAGTACGCCGTCGACCTGTGGGACCGCGCCACCGCCCAGCACCTGCTGACCCGCCTGGTCCGGCTGGTCGAGGCGCTCGTCGCCGACCCGTCCCGGCCGGTGAGCGCGATCGACGTCCTGACCTCCGCGGAACGCGAAGCCGTTCTGCGCCGGTGGAACGACACCGCAGTCGCCCACGACGTCGACCGGCCGGTGCACGCACTGGTCGCCGAGGTCGCCGCACGCACGCCCGACGCGCCGGCGGTCGTCGCCCACGACGGGGTGCTGACCTACCGGGAGCTCGACGAGCGGGCGAACCGCCTCGCGCACCACCTGATCGCACTCGGCGCGCGCCGCGACACCGTCGTCGGCGTCTGCACCGACCGGGACACCGGCAGCATCGTGGCGTTGCTGGCCGTGCTCAGAACCGGCGCGGCTTACCTGCCGGTCGACCCGACCTACCCGCCCGAGCGGCTGGTCTACATGCTGGCGGACGCGGACGCACCGGTCGTCGTGACGCAGCGAGGACTGGCGCACCTGGTCGAGTCCAGCGACGCGGCGAAAGTGCTGCTGGACGGCGAGATCCCGGACCACCCGGCGACCCCGCCGCCGCTGTCCACCCACCCGCGCGATGCCGCGTACGTCATCTACACCTCGGGTTCCACCGGCCGCCCCAAGGGCGTCGTGGTCGACCACCGCGCCCTCGCGGCCCAGACCGCCTGGCTGGTGCCCGCGCTGGGACTCGTGCCGCCGGACCGCTCCAGCCACCTGTCCGCGCAGGGGTTCGACGCGGCGGTCGCGGAGATCTGGCCGACGCTCGTGTCCGGCGCGGCGCTGCACATGCCGTCGCAGCAGGTCATGGAGGACACCGAGGCGCTGGCGGAGTGGATCGCCGACAGCCGGATCACGGTCTGCTCGCTGGCCACGCCCCGGCTGGAGGCGATGCTGGACGAGCCGGCGCTGGCCGCGTCCTCGGTGCGCGTCATGCACACCGGCGGCGACGTGCTGCGCCGCCGCCCGCCCGCCGGGATGCCCTTCGAGCTCCACAACACCTACGGCCCCACCGAATGCACGGTGAACTCGACGTGCGGCCTGGTGCCGCCCGGCACGGACACCGACCTGCCGTCGATCGGCACTCCCGTCGACAACTACCTCGCCTACGTCCTGGACGAGCACCTGCATCCCGTCGCGCCCGGCGTGGTCGGTGAGCTGTACGTGGCGGGCGCGGGCCTGGCGCGCGGCTACCTGGGCAACCCCGGGCTGACCGCGACCCGGTTCGTCGCCTGCCCCGAGGGCGGCCGGATGTACCGCACCGGCGACCTCGTCCGCTGGCTCCC
>NZ_DASVFL010000030.1:0-10675 GCF_036380075.1 Lentzea sp.
CCGGTGGAACTCGCGCCACGGCACGTCACCCGCCGGCATGTGGACCGTGGAGTACCAGACGACGGCGCCGCCGAGGCTGTCGTCGTCCAGGTCGAGCCCGGTCATGTCGCCCTGCGTGAAGCGCAGGTGCGGGTGGAGCCGCCGCGCCTGGTCGAGCATGCCGTCGGAGAGGTCGACGCCGAACGCGTCGAGGCCCAGCTCGTGCAGGTACCGGGTGATGCGGCCGGTGCCGCAGCCGAGGTCGCCCACCGGGCCCCCGGTGAGCTCGGCGAAGGCGCGCATGATCGCGGCGTCGAGCGGCCGGCCGTCGTGGGCGTCGGGCAGGAGGCGGGCGTAGCCGGCGGCGGCTGCGTCGTAGGAGGCACGGGTCACGGACGTTATGTTGCTCGGCGTGTCCAGGTTGCTGATCGTCCACCACACCCCGTCGCCCGCCCTCCAGGCGATGTTCGAGGCCGTGGTCGCCGGCGCCACCACCCCGGAGATCGAGGGCGTCGAGGTCGTCCGGCGGGCGGCGTTGTCCACAACCGCTGTGGATGTTCTCGAAGCCGACGGCTACTTGCTCGGCACGCCCGCGAACCTCGGGTACATGAGCGGTGCGTTGAAGCACTTCTTCGACACCGTCTACTACCCGTGTCTCGACTCGACGCGTGGCCGTCCGTTCGGTTTGTACGTGCACGGCAACAACGACACGACTGGCGCGGTGCGCAGCGTGGAGGCCGCCACGACCGGGTTGGGCTGGGAGAAGGTGGCCGCGCACGTGGTCGTCACGGGTGAGCCGGCGAAGGCCGACGTGGAGGCGTGCTGGGAGCTCGGCGCCACCGCGGCGGCACAGTTGTCCACATGAACCCGGGGTTGTCCACAGCCTCTTGTCCCCAACCTGTGGACAACCCTGGGGATGCTTTCGAACGTGTGTTCTAACGACCCACGGAGCTCATGTCCGGGTAGCGGTCGCCCGCCACGGCGGAGGCCGGGACCGCGGCCTCGATCGCGGCCAGGTCGTCGGCGGACAGCTCCAGGGAGGCCGCCGCGACGTTCTCCTCCAGGTACTTGATCCGCTTGGTGCCCGGGATCGGCACGACGTCGTCGCCGCGGTGCTGCACCCACGCCAGCGCTAGCTGGCCCGCCGTGACGCCGCGTTCCTCGGCCAGGGCGCGCAGCGAGGCGACCATCTTCAGGTTCGCGTCGAGGTTGTCGCCGGAGAACCTCGGGTTCGAGGCGCGGAAGTCGCCCTCGCCGAAGTCGGCGGAGGAGGCGAACCGGCCGGTCAGCACACCGCGGCCGAGCGGCGAGTAGGGCACCAGGCCCACGCCCAGCTCCCGTGCCGTGGGCACGATCTCGGCCTCGATGTCGCGCGACCACAGCGACCACTCGCTCTGCAGTGCGGTGATCGGGTGCACGGCGTGGGCGCGGCGCAGCGTCTCGGCGCCCGCCTCGGACAGGCCGAGGTGGCGCACCTTGCCCTCGGCGACCAGCTCGGCCATCGCGCCGACGGTCTCCTCGATCGGCGTGTCGGCCGGGACGCGGTGCAGGTAGTACAGGTCGATGACGTCGACGCCGAGCCGGGACAGCGAGCCCTCGACCGACGAGCGGACGTAGTCGCGGTCGCCGCGGATCGAACGGCCACCGCCCTCGCGCACGATGCCGAACTTCGTCGCCAGCACGACGTCGGAACGGCGGCCCGCGATCGCGCGGCCCACCAGCTCCTCGTTGACGTGCGGGCCGTACATGTCGGCCGTGTCGAGCAACGTGACGCCGAGCTCCAGCGCGCGGTGGATGACCGCGATCGACTCCTGCTCGTCGCCGGCGCCGTAGAACTCCGACATCCCCATGCAGCCGAGCCCCTGCGGGCCGACTTCGAGCGTTCCCAGTGAACGGCTCACGCCGTCGCCTCCAAGTCCTGCTCGACCACCGCGTAGTGGTCGATCTTGTAGTCCAGTACCTCCAGGCACGTCTGCAGCTCCGCGATGCGGGCGCGGACGTCGGCGCGGTGGTCGACGAGGATCTGCTTGCGGCGGCCGGCCGTGTGGTCGCCGCGGTGCCTGAGCTGCGCGAACTCGCGCATCATGCGGATCGGCATGCCGGTCGTGCGCAGACGCGTCACGAACGCCAGCCAGCCGAGGTCCTCCTCCGAGTAGCTGCGGCGCCCGCCCGAGTCCCGTGCGGGCGGGTCGACGAGCCCGATTCGTTCGTAGTAGCGCAAGGTGTCGATGGACAACCCGCTGCGCTGCGCGGCCTGGGCTATCGAGTAACTCACGAGTTCGACGCTAAGACCTGGAGTGCGCTCTAGGTCAAGCGGAATCCTTCGGGATTCCCCACCCTTCCAGGTGACCCGCCATCTCGGCGACGTCGATCTTGTCGCGACCCAGCGAACGGACGAGGTCGAGCGCGTCGTCCTCGTCGGCGTCGATCCAGTAGCCGTTGATGTCGCACATCGTGACGGCCGACACCCAGCCGAGGCGCCAGTTGCCCTCGACCAGCGGACGCGTCCTGACGATGGAGTCGAGCAGGGCGGAGGACTTCATCCACAGCGTGTTGTACGCCTCCACGCCGAGGACGGTGGCGCGAGGACGGTAGGCCGCCGTGTCCAGCAGGCCGATGTCCCGGACGACGAGGTCGCCGCCGGTCACAGCCGTGGCCAGCACTAACAGGTCCCCGGCGTCGAGGTAGGAGATCACAGCACCCAGTTGATCAGAGAGGTACGACAGGTTCAGGAGGATCCGAGCCTATCCAAAAGACCTCGGTACTTGGGCAGGACTCTCTGAAGTACCTCGCCGAGCTGCTCTTCCTGCTGCATCCGCCGGTAACGTTCCGCGATCGCGAGCCGCACGACCTCCTGCTTGGAGCGGCCCTCGGCCTGCGCCAGTTCAGCGAGCCGCAGGTTCTCCTCTTCGGTCAACCGCAAGGTCATCGCCATTCGGACAACGGTACCAACGTGATACCACCGAGGCCAGTGCCCTTTAGTATCGGTCGGTGCCCCGGCCCCGGACCCACGACGACGCGTTGCGGCGGCGTCTACTCGAACGGGCGGGCGAGCTGCTCAGCACCGAGGGGCCCGCAGCGGTGAGCCTGCGCAGAATCGCCACCGACGTCAACACCTCGACGACGGCGGTCTACTCCCTCTTCGGCGGGAAACCAGCGCTTCTCGAGGCTCTCTACGACGAGGCGTTCACGAGGTTCGGCACGCGCCTGGCGGCGGTGCCGACCACCTCGGACCCCGCGGAGGACCTGGTCCGGATCGGGCTCGCGTACCGGCGCAGCGCGCTCGCGGACCCGCGGTTCTACTCGGTGCTCTACTCGAAGGTCGTCGAGCCGACGAGGGAGATGGGCCGCGCGGCCGGCCGGACGTTCGCGCCGGTGCGCACCGCGGTGCGGCGGGCGGTCGAGACGGGCGTCTTCCGCGACGAGGACCCGGAGCGGATCGCGATGTCGATGTGGGGCATCGCGCACGGGCTGGTGAGCCTGGAGCTCAACGGGAACCTGCCGCCGGGCATCGACGCGGCGGCCACGTACGAACTGGCGCTGCGCGCGCACGGCAGGGGCTGGCTGGCCTGAACGTTCCGTGAGACCACGGAATCCGGGGAGGCGGCCGCCGCGAAACCTCCCCGGACCCGCTGAACTGTCCGGTTAGGACAGTCCGTCTTGGTGCGGCCCTACTTCAGGGCGCCGTCGAGCGCCTTGACGAGCTGGCCGTCGGCGGTGTCACCGTCGAGCGACCAGATCATCGCGCCGCCGAGCTTGCGGTCGTTGATGAAACGGGCCTTGCGCTTCATCTCGGTGGCGTCGTCGTAGGTCCACCACGTGGTGCCGTCGTAGATCCACGCGAAGCCGGCGCGCTCGTCGCGGTAGACCTTGTACCCGGGGTCGGCCAGCTTCGTCGTGATGACCTTGAAGTCCTCGTAGCCCGCCTCGTAGGTGGCCGGCGCGGGCGTGCCCGTGCCGAACAGGCCGTTGCGCGTGCCCGGTGCGACACCGGTCCAGCCGCGGCCGTAGAACGGGACGCCCAGCACGGCCTTCGAGCGCGGTGCACCGCGGCGCAGCCACGCGTTCACCGTCACCTCGGAGCTGAACTCGAACTGCGCGGGGTCGCCCTTGGGCACGCGCAGCGCGGACTGCTGGTTCGCGTTCGGGTCCCAGGCGCCGTGGTAGTCGTAGCCCTGCAGGGTGCCGAAAGTCAGGTAGCAGAACACCTTCGAGACCTCGAAGCCCGCGTCGATCTGCTTCGGGTCGGCCGGCAGGAACGCGGTGAGGTCGCGGTTCCAGCCCATCTGCCTGCGGTACTCGGCGAGCAGCTTGGTGAAGTTCTGCTTGTCCTCGGGCCGGATCACGTTCGGCGGCTCGGGGTTGCCCGCGCTCGACGGCCACTCCCAGTCGAGGTCGACGCCGTCGAAGACGCCCTTCGCGGCGCCCTCCGGCAGGCCGGGGAGGTTGCCCTTGATCCACATGTCGGTGCACGACTTGACGTGCGCGGCGCGCGACTCCGGCGTCAGCGCGGCGTTGGAGAAGTAGCGCGAACCCGTCCAGCCGCCCAGCGAGATGTTCACCTTGAGCTTGGGGTACTTCGCCTTGAGCTGCTTGAGCTGGTTGAGGTTGCCCAGCAGCACCTGGCCGGCCTCGTCGGCCTTGCCGCTCACGGACTGCTCCGCGGTGTAGGGCATCTGCCAGTCGGCCCACGGGTCGGCGCTGACGCACTTGCCGGACTCGTCGAGGAAACCGAAGGCGTAGTTGAGGTGCGTCAGCCGCGCCGCGGCTCCGCTGTCGACGAGGTTCTTCACGCGGAAGTTGCGGCCGTACACGCCCCACTGGATGAAGTACCCGACGGTGCGGGCCTTCGAGTAGCCGTGGTGCCCATTGGTCTCGACATCGGCGTTCGCCGGCGCAACGGCCAGCGACGCTGACAGGGCGCCGACCGCGAGAGCGGCGACACCCCATCTCCGTCTGGACATGGTTCTCCTCTGTCGGATCGCGGCAGCGGCGATGTGGTCCACAGCACGATAGGCCTGAGGTCTAGACCACTGCTACGTCCGATCGGAGGTATGTCCTAAACCGCCCCGTACAGACGGTCACCGGCGTCGCCCAGGCCGGGCACGATGAAGCCGGAGTCGTTGAGGCGCTCGTCGACCGACGCGGTGATGAGGCGCACCGGGAGCTTCGAGTCCTCGAGGTGGTTGATGCCCTCGGGCGCGGCGAGCACGCACACGGCCGTCACGTCGGTCGCGCCGCGCTGGGTCAGCAACCGGATCGTGTAGGCCATCGACCCGCCCGTCGCGAGCATCGGGTCGAGCACGAACACCGGCCGTCCCGCGAGGTCCTCCGGCAGCGACTCCATGTACGGCGTCGGCTGGAGCGTCTCCTCGTCGCGCGCGAGCCCCACGAACCCCATCTGGGCGTCCGGGATGAGCTTGTGCGCCTGGTCGGCCATGCCCAGCCCGGCGCGCAGCACGGGCACGAGCAGCGGCGGGTTTGCGAGCCGGTAGCCGGTGGTACGTGCAACCGGCGTGTGCGTGCGGTCCTCCGCCAGCGGCGCCTCGCGCATGGCTTCGTAGACCAGCATGACGGTCAGTTCCTGCAGCGCGGCGCGGAACGCGGCGTTGTCCGTGCGCGCGTCGCGCATGGTTGTGAGTCTCGCCTTGGCGAGGGGATGATCGACCACCAGGACGTCCATGCCCGACACCGTAACCGCTGGGAGGAGCCGAGGGTGTTCGAGGAGATCTACCGGGAGTCCCGTCAGCGGACCGCGGGCCTCGCGATGGGACTGACCCCGCCGGACCTGGCGCTGACCGTGCCCGCCTGTCCTGAGTGGACTGTGCACCGGCTCGTCGCGCACCTCGCCGGTGTCGTGGCCGACGCCCGCGCGGGCAGGATGGACGGCGCGCCCGGACCGGAGTGGACGGCGCGGCACGTGTCCGAACGCGAGGACGTGCCGGTCCTCGACCTGCTGGAGCAGTGGAACGCGGACGCCGACCGGCTCGACAGGGTCCCCTCGCACATGGCGCTGGACGCCCTCACGCACGAGGCCGACCTGCGCGCCGTGCTCGGGCGCGAACGCGTGCCGGACCACGCCTGGCAGGCGACGCTCACCGCCATCGTCACGCACAACCTCACCGACCTCACGGTCAAGACCGAGTTCGGTTCCCTCGGCACCGGCCCGGTCGTCGTCGAGGCGGACGGCTACGAGTTCTGGCGCGCGTTCTTCGGCCGGCGCTCCCGCGCGCAGATGGAGTCGTGGTCCTGGTCGGAGCCGTACCCGGTCGACGAGATGACGTTCTTCCCGCCGCGCGCCACCGATCTGGAGGAGTGAACGGCGTTAACTGCCGGTGTAGGGTCGCCGCCGTGACAGACCACGTGCGCATCGGAGTGCTCGGCGCCGCCACGATCGCGCCGACCGCTGTCATCAACCCGGCCCGCTCCTCCACGGTCGCCGAGGTCGTGGCCGTGGCCGCGCGTTCGGCGGCGAAGGCCAGGGCGTTCGCCGACAAGCACGGCATCCCCCGCGTGCACGGGTCGTACGAGGAACTGCTGGCGGACCCGGCCGTCGACGCCGTCTACAACCCGCTGCCCAACGGCCTGCACGGCCGGTGGACGCTCGCCGCGCTGGAAGCCGGCAAGCACGTGCTGTGCGAGAAGCCGTTCACCGCCAACGCGGCCGAGGCGGCCACCGTCGCCGTGGCGGCGAACGCATCCGGGCTCGTGGTGATGGAGGCGTTCCACTACCGCTACCACCCGCTGGCCGTGCGCGTGGACGAGATCATCCGCAGCGGCGTGCTGGGCCCGTTGCGGCACGTCGAGGCGTCCGTCTGCTTCCCGCTGCCGAAGTTCTCCGACATCCGCTACGACTACTCGCTGGCGGGCGGCGCGGTGATGGACGCGGGCTGCTACGCCGTGCACATGGCGCGGCTGCTCGGCAGTGAGGAGCCCGAGGTCCGGTCGGCGCGGGCGCTGCTGCGCGAACCGTCCATCGACCGGGCGATGCGCGCGTCGTTGCGCTTCCCGTCCGGCCACACGGGTTCCGTGCACGCGTCGCTGTGGTCCTCGGCGGTGCTCAAGCTGTCGCTGAAGGCCATCGGCGAGAACGGCACGCTGCGCGTGCTCAACCCGCTGAGCCCGCAGTTCCGCCACCGCTTGTCGTTGCGGCTCAAGGACAAGAGCTCGACGGAGAGGTTCGGCAGGCGCCCGTCCTACGCCTACCAGCTGGACGCGTTCACCGGCGCGGTGCTGCACGGCAGGCCGTTCCCGACGACCGCCGACGACGCCGTGAAGAACATGGCGGTGGTCGACGCGATCTACCGCGCGGCCGGTCTGCCGTTGCGGCAGCCCACCGCGTGACGACCGATCCCGGGCAAGTACGCCACGCGCGGCGAGCGAGCGCTCTAGACTCGATCGGGTGAGCGATGAGCTGGTGCCTGCGGACCGGAGTCACCTGCGCGCCTCGGACGCGGACCGGGAACGGATCGCGCAGGTGCTGCACAAGGCGACCGCCGAAGGGCGCCTCGACATCCACGAGCTGGACGAGCGGCTGGTCGCCGTCTACGCCGCGAAGACCTACGGCGAGCTCGCCCCCATCACGGCCGACCTGGTGCTGAGCGGCATGCAGCAGCCGACGATGGTGCCGATGTCGGCGGAGCACCAGTCCGCGGTGAGCCACCGGGTCGTGCCCGGCGAGTCCGGCACCGCGGTGTCGGTCGCCTTCTGGTCCGGCGTCGACCGCAAGGGCGAGTGGGTCGTCCCGCGGATGCACAACGCCGTCGCGATCATGGGCGGCGTCGAGCTCGACCTGACCCACGCCCGGTTCGCCGAGCAGGAGGTCACGATCAGCGTGTTCGCCTTCTGGGGCGGCGTCGAGATCCGCGTGCCCGACGACATCAACGTCAACGTGGACGGGTTCGGGTTCATGGGCGCCTTCGAGGAACGCCTGCCGAGCCGCCGCCACATCCCCGGCGCGCCGACCGTGCGGATCACCGGGCTCGCCATCATGGCGGGCGTCGAGGTGAAGGGGCCGAAGAAAAAGAAGTCCCAGATCCTGCGCGAGCTGCTCGACTGACGGCGCGGGTGGGCTGGACCACAGCCCGTCAAACGCAGTCTGAGCTGCGGTAACACCTTCACTTAGGACGGGCGTCCCATTCCGCTTAGACTCGCGGACATGGCTGCTCCAACGACACCGCCGTCGGCCCTGGCTGACGCCGTGCGCGACGAATCGTCGCTGCGGCGCTTCCTCCACGGGCTCCCCGGCGTCGACCAGGTCGGCGTCGAGCAACGAGCCGCGGGCCTCGGCACGCGCAGCATCAAGAAGGCCGCCAAGCTGCACGCCATCGACCTGGCGATCAGCATGGTCGACCTCACCACCCTCGAAGGCGCCGACACCCGCGGCAAGGTGCGCGGCCTGGCCGCGAAGGCCAAGCGCCCCGACCCCGAGCGGCCCGACGTGCCGCAGGTCGCGGCCGTCTGCGTCTACCCCGACATGGTGAAGACGGCGGCCGACGAGCTGCGGGGCACCGGGATCGGCGTCGCCAGCGTCGCGACGGCGTTCCCCAGCGGCCGCAGCACGATGGACATCAAGCTCGCCGACACCCGGTTCGCCGTGGAGCAGGGCGCGTCCGAGGTCGACATGGTGATCGACCGCGGCGCGTTCCTGTCCGGCCGGTACGGGCAGGTGTTCGAGGAGATCGCCAAGATCAAAGAGGCGTGCGGGGACGCGCACCTCAAGGTCATCCTGGAGACCGGCGAGCTGGTGACGTACGACAACGTGCGCCGCGCGTCGTGGCTCGCGCTGCTGGCCGGCGGCGACTTCATCAAAACCTCGACCGGCAAGGTGCAGCCCGCCGCGACGCTGCCGGTCACGCACGTGATGCTCCAGGCGGTGCGGGACTGGAAGGACCAGACCGGTGAGCTGCGCGGGGTCAAGCCCGCCGGCGGCATCCGGGCGACCAAGGACGCGATCAAGTACCTGGTGGCCGTGCACGAGGTGGCCGGGCCGGAGTGGCTCGACCCGCACCTCTTCCGGTTCGGCGCGTCGACGTTGCTGAACGACCTGCTCATGCAGCGGCGGACCCAGTTGGACGGCCACTACAGCGGCCCGGACTACGTGACGGTGGACTGAGAAGACATGTGGGAATACGCCCCCGCGCCCGAGTCGCGGGACATCGCGAACCTCAAGGCCTCGTACAAGATGTTCGTCGACGGCAAGTTCGTCGAAGGCTCCGGCGAGCCGCTCAAGACGATCAACCCCGGCACCGAGGAGGTGCTCGCGGAGGTCTCGACGGCGTCGCAGTCCGATGTGGACACCGCCGTCAAGGCGGCCCGCAGGGCCTACGACCGCGTCTGGTCGAAGATGCCGGGCAGCGAGCGCGCCAAGTACATCTACCGGATCGCGCGGCAGATCCAGGAACGCGGCCGCGAGCTCGCGGTGCTGGAGTCGCTCGACAACGGCAAGCCGATCAAGGAGTCGCGCGACGTCGACATCCCGACGGCCGCCTCGCACTTCTTCTACCACGCGGGCTGGGCGGACAAGCTCGGCTACGCGGGCTACGGTCCGGACCCGAAGCCGTTGGGCGTCGCCGGTCAGGTGATCCCGTGGAACTTCCCGCTGCTGATGGCCGCGTGGAAGATCGCGCCCGCGCTGGCGTGCGGCAACACCGTCGTGCTGAAGCCGGCGGAGACCACGCCGCTCACGGCGCTGGTGCTGGCCGAGATCATCCAGCAGTGCGACCTGCCGCCGGGCGTCGTCAACATCATCCCGGGCGCCGGTGACGTCGGCGCGGCCCTCGTCGGGCACGAGGACGTGAACAAGGTCGCCTTCACCGGCTCGACCGACGTCGGCAAGGTCATCCAGGGCCAGCTCGCGGGCACGGGCAAGAAGCTGACGCTGGAGCTGGGCGGCAAGGCCGCGAACATCGTCTTCGACGACGCGCCGCTCGACCAGGCCGTCGAGGGCATCGTCAACGGCATCTTCTTCAACCAGGGCCACGTCTGCTGCGCCGGGTCGCGCCTGCTGGTGCAGGAGTCGATCGCCGACGAGCTGGTCGAGAAGCTGCACGCCCGCGTCAGCACGCTGCGCGTCGGCGACCCGCTGGACAAGAACACCGACGTCGGCGCGATCAACTCGCGCGAGCAGCTCGCCAAGATCAAGGAGCTGACCGAGTCGGGCGAGGCCGAGGGCGCCCAGCGCTGGACGTCGTCGTGCCCGTTGCCGGACAAGGGCTTCTACTTCGCCCCGACCGTGTTCTCGAACGTCTCGCAGGCGATGCGCATCGCCCGCGAGGAGATCTTCGGCCCGGTGCTGTCGGTGCTGACGTTCCACACGCCCGAGGAGGCCGTGGCCAAGGCGAACAACACGCCGTACGGCCTGTCCGCGGGCATCTGGACCGAGAAGGGCTCGCGCATCCTCTGGATGGCGCAGCGGATGCGCGCCGGCGTGGTGTGGTCCAACACGTTCAACCGCTTCGACCCGACCGCGCCGTTCGGCGGCTACCAGGAGTCGGGCTTCGGCCGTGAGGGCGGCCGCACCGGTCTGGAGGCCTACCTCGATGTCTGATCGCGTCACGGTCGCGAAGACCTACAAGCTCTACATCGGCGGCAAGTTCCCGCGCTCCGAGTCTGGCCGCAGCTACCCGGTGACCGACTCGAAGGGCACCTTCCTCGCCAACGCCGCGCAGGGCTCCCGCAAGGACGCCCGCGACGC
>NZ_DASVFL010000031.1:0-12562 GCF_036380075.1 Lentzea sp.
CCGCGAGCCGGTCCGCGACGACGCGTGCAGGCACGTCCCGGCCAGCAGGACCACCGCGCCGCCGAAGACCAGCGTGAACGTGTTCGTCACCGAACCCGCCACGACGCCGGCCAGACCCAGCAGGTCGACGGCGTACCGCACAGCCCGGCAGTTCGCCCGCTCGATCGGCGGGGTGTCCGGGGACGCGGCCGGCCGGGTGACGACCGGAGCGGTGCTGAGCGTGGTCATGGTGCCCCTTCGGAGCCGGACGGCGGGGTATGTCGCGCGCGGTTACCCGTGAACACCCCGGTTCACACTCGCCACGGCCTGCGGACTGCCATACCTGCCGACCTGGGCCGGTGAACCCGGCCCAGGTCGGATCGGCTCGGGTCAGATCGGCTCGTCCGGCGTGCGGGCCGCGCTCGCGACCGAGCCACCGGGTTCGTCCGCGAGCTGCCCGCGTTCGGCGGCCTCGGCCTCCGCCTCCTCGTCCAGCGGGTCCGGCGTGACCGGGACGTCCGGCTGTTCCTCGGCGAGCCGGTCGTCGAGCGGACGGGCGTGCGCTTCCTCGTACGGCGTCATGCCGTACTTGTCCACGCCGCTCCACCGCTCGGGCGGGTCCATGCCCGCTTCGAGGGGGTCGAGCTTGAGGCGGTCCTCGTCGAGGTCCTCCGCGCTGTTGAGGGCGGCCGGGTCGGTCTCGACGGAGTCGGGCGAGCCCGTGTCCTGCGGCGGCGCGTAGGACTCGAGGTCGCCGTCCGGGGTCATGTCCTCTGTTGCCATGCATCGGGAGTACCCGGCGGTGGTGCGGCCAATCGATCAAGTTCGTCCGGTTGGGACGGTCGGCCGGCCACCGCCGGGCGCACGCGCTCCGGTCAGCCGATGCCGTGCTGCTGCAACCACATCTCCAGCACGCCCAGGTGCCACAGCTCGTTGCCGCCAGCCTTGGTGGCGCGGCCGTTCGGGTCGGCGAGCAGGGCGTCGACGTAGTCGCGGCGCAGGACCCCGCGCCGCCGGGCGGCGGGTGAGCTCATGGTCGAGCGCAGCAGGGCGAGCACGTCGCCGTCCAGCCGGGTGAGGGCGGGAACGGGGAAGTAGCCCTTCTTGCGGTCGACGACGTCCAGCGGCAGCACGTCGCGGCCGATGTCCTTGAGGATGCCCTTGCCGTCCTGACCCGTCTTGAACTCCGGCGGGCAGGCGGCGACCAGTTCCACCAGGTCCTGGTCCAGGAACGGCACGCGCGCCTCGACGCCCCACGCCATCGCCATGTTGTCGACCCGCTTCACCGGGTCGTCGGGCATCAGCAGGTGCGTGTCGGTCCGTAGGACGGCGTCGAGCGCCGTGTCCGCGCCCGCCGCCCGCAGGTGCCGGGTGACCAGGTCGGTGCTGACGTCGCGGCCGGCGAGCCAGTGCGGTTCCAGCACGTCGGCCAGGTCGTCGTGCTCCAGGTCGTGGAACGCCTCGCGGAACACGTCGGCGGCCTCGCGCCGGGCCGCGCCGGCGGCCGGCTGGTGGTAGCGGTAGCCGGCGAACACCTCGTCGGCGCCCTGACCGCACTGCACGACCTTGACGTGCTGCGACACTTCGCGGCACACCAGGTGGAACGCCGTGACGTCGTGGCTGCCCATCGGTTCGCTCATCGACCCGACGGTGTGCTCGACCGCGGTGGCGATCTCCGCGTCGTCGATGCGGATCTGGTGGTGGTCGGTGCCGAACTTCTGCGCGACCGCGTCGGAGTAGACGAACTCGTCGCCCTCCACGCCGTCGCGGCCGGTGAAGCCGATGCTGAAGGTGCTCGGCCGCTGTCCCTCCTCGCCGAGCAGCGCGACCAGCAGGCTCGAGTCGAGGCCGCCGGAGAGCAGCACGCCCACCTCGACGTCGGACACCGTGCGCCGCCGCACCGCGACCTGCAACGCGTCGCGCACCGCCTGCTGCCAGTCCTGCGCGGTCCAGCCCTCGTGCTCGGGGCGGCGCGTGTAGGACGGCTGCCAGTACACGTGGTCGCGGGGCGCCTGCCCGCCCTCGAACACCCGGATCGTCGCGGGCGGCAGCTTGCGCACGCCGCGCAGCACCGTGTGCGGCGCGGGCACGATGGAGTGCCAGGTCAGGTAGTGGTGCAGGCCGACGGGGTCGAGCTCGGTGTCGACGCCGCCGCCCGCGAGCAGCGCGGGCAGGGTGGAGGCGAACCGCGTCCGGCCGCGCACCTGCGCGACGTAGAGCGGCTTGATGCCGAGCCGGTCCCTGACCAGCAGCACCCGGTCGCGGCGCCGGTCCACCAGCGCGATCGCGAACATGCCGACGAGGTGCTCGACGAAGCCGTCGCCCCAGTGGTCGTAGGCCTTGAGGATCACCTCCGTGTCGCTCGTCGAGCGGAAGGTGTACCGGCCGGAGAGCTCCGCGCGCAGTTCCTCGTGGTTGTAGATGCACCCGTTGAACGCCACCGCGAGCCCCAGCTCGTCGTCGGCCATCGGCTGCGCACCGGCGTCGGACAGGTCGATGATCGAGAGTCTCCGGTGGCCCAGCGCCACTCGTCCCTGCGACCACTGGCCGGCGCCGTCCGGTCCGCGCGTCCACATGGACCGCGTCATGCGCTCCACCGCGCCGAGGTCCGGACGGCCCGTTCCGTCGGTGACGATCTCACCGGCGATCCCGCACATGGCGTCTCCTCGGTGTTCGGCTGTCAAGTTCCCTTCCGGTTACCCCGAACGCCGATGACCACGTTCCTCCTGTGGTCAGCGTCGCGTGTGAGCAAGACCACGAGCACTCTCGCCCGGACGCCGGTTGACGCGGCCCGGCGGGGAACCCGGCAATGGACCCATGGAACTCCTGGCGGCCGACCTCGACCGGGCGACGATCCCGTCGCTCGGGCGGCGCATGGCCGACGGCTCGCTCACCTCGGCCGCCCTGACCAGCGCCTACCTCGCCCGCATCGCCGAGCTGGACACGGTGCTGAAGGCGGTCGTCGCCGTCGACCCCACCGCGTCGCGCCAAGCGGAGGAGAGCGACCGCAGGCGGGCACTCGGCCGGTCGCGCGGCCCGCTGGACGGCATCCCCGTGCTGCTCAAGGACAACATCGACACCGCCGGCCTCGCCACCACCGCCGGGTCGCGCGCCCTGCCGGTGCCGCCGCGCGAGGACGCGGAGCTGGTGACGCGGCTGCGGTCGGCGGGAGCCGTCGTGCTGGGCAAGACGAACATGACGGAGTGGGGCAACTTCCGCTCGCCGTGGGCCACGTCGGGCTGGTCCGCCGTCGGCGGGCAGACGGTCAACGCGCACGTGCTGGACCGCACCCCGTGCGGCTCGTCGTCCGGCTCGGCCGTGGCGGTCGCCGCGTCGCTGGCCCAGGTCGCCGTCGGCACCGAGACCAACGGTTCGATCGTGTCCCCGGCGGGCCACTCGGGCGTCGTGGGCTTCAAACCGACGCCCGGCCGCGTCAGCAACGCCGGCATCGTGCCGATCACCGCGCTCCGCGACACCGCGGGCCCGCTGGCCCGGCACGTCGTGGACGCCGCGCTCCTGGTGGCCGCCCTGGAGGGCAGCCCCTACGGCTTCACCCCGGGCACCCTGCGGGGCGCGCGGGTCGGCGTGTGGCGCAAGCCGGGGTTCGACGACGACGTCGACCGGGTCCTCGACTCGGCCGTCGCCGTGCTCCGCCAGCACGGCGCGACCGTCGTCGACGTCGAACCGCAGCACCTGGACCAGGTGTACGCGACCGACCGGCCCGCGATGCTCGTGGAGTTCCGGCACGACCTGGAGCAGTACCTCCGCACCCGGTCCGGCGCGCCCCGCACGATCCGCGAGCTGATCGAGCTCAACGAGGCCGACCCGGTGGAGCTGAGCCTGTTTGGCCAGGAGCTCCTCCACGACGCCGCCAAGGCCCGCCCGCTCACCGACCCCGCCTACCGCGACCAGCGCGCCACCGCGACCGACCTGGCCCACCGCTGCCTGGACGACCTGCTCACGGGTGAGCGCCTCGACGTGGTCATGGCCCCCACGAACGGCCCCTCGTGGCCGGCCCGCGGCGCCGACCCGGCAGGGCCGCGCACGGCGATGCCCGCGGCGGTCGGCGGCCACCCGAACGTGTCCGTCCCGGCGGGGTTCGCGGGGCCGTTGCCGCTCGGCGTGTCGTTCACCGGGGCGCGCGGGGCGGACGGTGAGCTGCTGCGGTTCGCGGCGGCGTTCGAGGAGGCGACGCGGGCGCGCCGGGCGCCGGGGTACCTGCCGACGTTGCCGTGACGGCGGGCCGATCCAGCTCGTCCGGTGGCGCGGAACACCGTCGAAGCAGGGGTTGGGGCGAACCTAGGGTCTTCGCCCGAGCGCGAGCACGGCCCACACGACCTTGCCGCCGCCGAACGAGGGGATGGTGCCCCAGACGGCGCACGTCCGGTCGACCAGCTCCAGCCCCCGGTGACCGGGTCCCGCGGACCGGACCGGGAGATCCGGGTTGTCGTCGCTGACCGAGAGGGAGAGGCCGGTGGGCCGCAGCTCGATGCGCAGCACCGGTTCCGAGCCGGAGTGCCGGACCGCGTTCTCCACCAGCTCGCTCACGACGAGCAGCGCGTCGTCCAGCAGGACGGGCAGGTCCCACTCGGCGCAGGCGTCGCGGACCTCCTCGCGGGCGACCAACGCGGCGATCAGCGACTTCGGCAGCGTCGCGCACCGGCGACGCCACCGGGGCGACCGATCGGCGAGCTCGAGGGCGGACGCCAGGTCGGTCGAGGTCGCCACGCGGCGGACCACGCCGTTGCACCGCAGGTCGTGGTGGTGTTCGTCGGTCTCGGCGACGAGCACCAACGGCACGCCCGGCCACTGGCGGATCCGCGCCCAGACCGTGGCGAAGACGGAGAGCATGGCCTGGCTCGCGGACTGGAAGTCCGGGCCGAGTCGCACGACGATCGCGAGCGGCACGCCCGCAGCGTGCCCGAGCAGCTCGTCGCGCAACGCGGGGTACGTGGAGAGGTCCAGCCGCCCTACCGGCGTCACCACCACCACGCCGGCGAGATCCGTCGTCTGAACGTCGATGTCCGTCACGCGGCCGCTTCCTCCCGCAGGTCCGGTCCGGGCAGATACGTCCGCGGCACGGCCTCCGCGTGCCCGAGCACAGTGTCCGGCATTTCGGGGCGAGGCGCGTGGACGGGGGACAGGGCCGCCTCGGCCGCGGACGGTCCGACGACCTGGTCCCGTGACAACAGCGCTCCTCTGCCTCGTGTGCGTCGGGTGCGGGTACCCGCAATTCGCGGCGACACCCTTCGGCTCGCGTCAGTCCGTCAAGCCGGGCAGTGGGTCCGGTGGGTCGGCGGCCCGGCCGGAGGGGCCTGCGGTCGCCATCGCCACGGGCGGCGTCCTGAACGTGTTCACGACGGTGTGGCTGCGCATCAGCGACTGGCCCGCGCTGCCGGTGCCGGTCTCCGGCGTCGTCGGCCACATCGCCCGTTCGGGCGGTGACGGCCGGTGAGCAATCCGGTGGCCGGTCGCTTCCGAACCACCGGGTGTGAAGGCAACTCGATCCATCCTCATCGGCCTGGTGTCGGTGGCCGCGGCGCTGGCGGCGGGACACCTCGTCGCGGGGCTGGTGAGCCCGCTGGCATCACCGTTCCTCGCGGTCGGCAACACGGCGATCGACCTGACACCCCACCAGCTCAAGGACTTCGCGGTCCGCACGTTCGGGGAGAACGACAAGCTGGTGCTGCTCGGCGGCATGGCGGTCGTGCTCGCGCTGGTCGGCGTGGTGGCGGGACTGCTGTCGCGCCGCAGCCCGTGGCCCGGTACCGCGATCGCGGGCGCGCTCGGCCTGCTCGGGGTGGCCGCGGTGCTGGTCAGGCCGACCACGAGCACGTTGTCGGTAATCGCCCCGCTGGCGAGTCTGGTGGTCGGTGTCGTGGCGTTCCGCTGGTTGTGGTCCCGCGCCGCGACCAAGACTCCGGCCGGCGCTTCGGCTGAGGCTCCTGCTGAGGGTCCTGGCCGCCGGCGGTTCCTGGTGTCGACCGCGGCGATCGCGGCGGGCGCCGGTGTCGCGGCGGTGGGCGGACAGCTGCTCGCCGGACGGGTGGACGTCGAGGCCTCCCGGCGCGGGATCACCTTGCGGCCAGGGACGAAGGCGCCGGAGATCCCGGTCAACGCCGACTTCGCCGCCGAGGGCACGCCGAGCTTCCTGACGCCGCCCGACAAGTTCTACCGGGTCGACACCGCGCTCAGCATCCCGCGCCTGCGCGCGGAGGACTGGCGGATGCGAGTGCACGGCATGGTGGACAACGAGCTGGTCCTGACCTACGACGACCTGCTGCGCCGCCCGTTGGTGGAGAAGACCATCACGCTCGTGTGCGTGTCGAACGAGGTCGGCGGCCCGTACATCTCGACGACGAACTTCATCGGCATCGACCTGGCCGACCTGCTGCGCGAGGCGGGCGTGAAGAACGGCGCCGACCAGCTCGCGACCCGCAGCGTGGACGGCTGGACGTGCGGCACCCCGGTCTCCTCGATCATGGCACCCGGATCGAACGCCATGCTGGCGCTCGGCATGAACGGCGAGCCGCTGCCGCTGGAACGCGGTTTCCCGGTCCGCATGGTCGTGCCCGGTCTCTACGGCTACGTCTCGGCGACGAAGTGGCTGGTGGACATGGAGCTCACCACCTTCGACGCGTTCGACCCGTACTGGGCGCAGCGCGGCTGGGGCAAGAAGGCCCCGGTCAAGGTGATGTCGCGGATCGACCGGCCGAAGTCGTTCGAACGCGCACCGGCCGGCAAGTTCGTCGCGGCGGGCATCGCGTGGGCCCAGCACCTCGGCATCGACAAGGTCGAGGTCCGCGTCGACGGCGGACCGTGGCAGCAGGCGAGCCTGAGCACCGAGGTCAACGTCGACACCTGGCGGATGTGGCGCATCGAGCTCGACGTGGCGCCGGGCAACCACACCGTCGAGTGCCGTGCCACCGACCGCAACGGCCTCACCCAGACCAGCGACCGCGCCGCTCCCATCCCGGACGGCGCCACCGGCTGGCACTCGATGGTCTTCACCGCGGTGGCGAGCTAGCCGTCCGACGGCACCCCGTCCGTCCATAGTAGACGTTGTGAACGTTTGTGCTGGTCATCCGCATTTCGAGAAGTCGTTGGTAACAGATGGATAACCGCACCCATCCGTGTCCCACCCGGCCGCGAATCACCCGTAACAACTGCTCAACCACATCTGGGAGATGTCACCTCATGAAGAACACCGTCCGCAACACCGTCCTGTCCGTCGGCGCCGTCTCGCTCGCCCTCTTCGGCGCGGCGTGCGGCTCGGGTGACACGGCCAGCAGCGGCTCCAGCAGCAGCGCGCCTATGACGTCGTCCTCGATGGCGCCGTCGACGTCGGCGATGGCCGACCCGGCCGCGAACCTCGTCGGCCCGGGCTGTGCCGACTACGCGAAGCAGGTCCCGTCCGGTGCCGGTTCCGTGTCCGGCATGGCCGCCGACCCGGTCGCCACCGCCGCGAGCAACAACCCGCTGCTCAAGACGCTGGTCCAGGCCGTGTCCGGCCAGCTCAACCCGAAGGTCAACCTCGTGTCGACCCTCAACGGCGGCGAGTTCACCGTCTTCGCGCCGGTCGACTCCGCGTTCGCCAAGATCGACGCCGCGACGATCGACAAGCTCAAGACCGACGACGCCCTGCTCACCAAGATCCTGACCTACCACGTCGTCCCCGGCCAGATCTCGCCCGACAAGATCGCCGGCGACCAGAAGACCGTCGAGACCGGCACCGTCAAGGTCACCGGTTCCGGCAACGCCATCAAGGTCAACGACGCCAACGTCATCTGCGGCGGCGTGAAGACCGCCAACGCGACCGTCTACCTGATCGACTCGGTCCTCATGCCGACCGCCTGATCCGATCGCGGGCGAAATCCGGGAACAGCACCGCTGTTCCCGGATTTCGCCGTCTCAGCCGGAATGTCTGATGTGGACGGACGTCACGCCCGACGACAGGAACAGCGCGTGGTTCTCCGGTTCCCGGATGACGGCGATGATGACGGCGTCGGGGTTGACCGTCCGCACTGACCTGGTGATCAGGTAGGCGTTGAGGTCGTCCGGCACCGCGATGAAGACGCGGTCGGCGGCGTCGGCGGCGGCCTCGTCGAGCACGCATCTGTCCCGTGCGTCCCCGTGGACCGCGGTGGCGCCGTTGGCCGTGGCCTCGAGAACGGCGAACAGGTCGGTGTCGAGCACGGTCAGCGACGCGTCCGGTTGCAGGACCAGCACCGAGTTCACGGCGTCCCGCCCGGTGTCGCCGTACCCGATGGCGAGGATGTGGTCGGTCACCGAGGTGATTCGGCGCACCGGCCGAACCGGATTGCCGTCCGTTCAGGCGAGCGCGATCGTCACGACAGGCGCGCTCGTCGGGCTCGGTGACCCGTGCACCGGCTCGACCGTGAGAACGACCTCTTCGACGTCATCGGTCGCCGGCACGAGCAGCGACGTGGTCGCGCCGGCCGGGCGCATGGTGCCCGCCGACCGCGGGCCGTCGCCGTCCACCAGCCACAGCTGGTAGACGCGGTCTCCCGGCAACGACCGCAGACCGTCCGCCAGGAACAGGATCTCGTGGCGGCTGCTCGACACCGCCGCCGTGCCCCCGGCCTGTGCCGACGTCACGAGCCGCAGGTCCGGCGCGGCCAGCAGGTCCCCGATCCGGGTGTGCGCGGGCGCGATCGCGGGGCTGATCCTGGTCGCGGTCACCGCGCCGTGCACCCCGGCCACCGCCGCGGCGGCGACGCACGCGGCCGACACCAGTGCCGCCGCGCGCAGAAGTCCCTGCCGCCGTGAGATCGCGGTACCGACCTCGGTCACCGGCGGCACCTGCCGCAGGTGGTGGACCGCCTGCAACACCTGCGGCCGCAGGGCGTCCGGCGCGACGCGCACGTCCGCGCCCGCGAGCCGGGCCGCGGTCTCCTGCAACCCGGACAGCTCCTCCGCGCAGCCGCGGCACCGGTCCAGGTGTGCCTCGAACTCGTCCCGTTCCTCTCCGGGCAACGCCCCGAGTGCGTGGGCACCGGTCGCCAGGTGCGGGTTGGCCTCACGCGTTCGTCCGAGTAGCACGCCTGTACTTCGAAGCCGTCGGATGACCGGATTGCCGTGGTTCAGCGTTCGACCATGCGTGTGACGACGGTACCCCGCCATCTCGACTGCTCCGGCACGGCCGCGTTTCCGGGTGCGGCGCCTCCGGCGTGCGGCCGAAGTCCGGAATGGACTGTGGATCGGCGGACCGTGCCGCCTCGCCTTGGTGACCGGCCGCCTCAGGCGGTCTCGCCGACCACCACCTTCACGCGGGAGAACCGGCGGCGCAGCTCCTTGAGCGGCTGGTACTCCGGCGAGTCCCAGAACGCCTGGACCGCGGCCCTGTCCGCGAACTCGTGGATCACGAGCGACGGCGGCGTCCAGTCGCCTTCCAGCACGAGCGCGTCGTCGTCCATCAGGATGTTGCGCCCACCGGCCTTCTCCAGCAACGGCATGACGTTGTCCACGTACTCCTGGAACCCCTCCGGGTCGGTGATGTCCGAGTCGATGACGACGTAGGCGGTCATGTTCACGTCTCCTCGTTGCGTTGGTGTTCGTCCTCAACGCTAGGGACGCGACATGGTGTTTCCAATGCGGAAGTAGACCCGATTCATACGTGTGAAGACCGTAGGCTGTCGAGGTGGATGTCTTCAGCGATGTGATCGCCACGGTCCGCGCGGGCCGCGCCAAGTTCACCCGGTCCCGCCTGAGCGGGCCGTGGGGCTACGCGTTCGGCCCCCATCCGGGCGCCGGCTTCCACGTGGTCCTCGAAGGCGGCTGCTGGCTGATCCCGCCATCCGGTGCTCCCGTCGCGCTGGGTGCGGGGGACGTCGTGTTCCTGCCGCACGGCGCGGTGCACGGCATGAGCGACAGTCCGGAAAGGACGATCGCGGACCTCCCGCCGGCGCCGGAGACAGGACCGCCCGACCACCCCGGTCCCGCACAGGCGCAGCTGCTGTGCGGGGCCTACCGCCTCGAACGCGGGCAGGCCCACCCGTTCCTCCGGACGCTGCCCGAGGTCGTGCACCTGCCCGCGCGCCTGGGCGACCACTCCGCGTTGCGCAGCGCGGTGGACCTGCTCGGCGCCGACCTGATCGAGGAACGTCCCGGCGCCGCCGCGGCACTGCCCGCGTTGATGGACCTGCTGCTCGTCTACCTGCTGCGCGCCTGGCTCGACGAGGAGGCCGCCCGCCACGGCCCGCGCGGCGGCTGGTGCGTCGCGCTCACGGACCCGGTGGTGGCCACGGCGTTGCAGCACATCCACCGCGCGCCCGCGCACCCGTGGACGGTCGAGGATCTCGGCGCCGAGGTCGGGTTGTCCAAGACGGCGTTCGCGCGCCGGTTCACCTCACTCGTCGGCCAGTCCCCGATGGCCTACCTGACGTGGTGGCGGCTGAGCACCGGCGCGCGGCTGCTGCGGGACGGCCGGGCGCCGCTCGCCGCGGTCGCGCGGCAGGTCGGCTACACCTCGGAGTTCGCCTTCTCCCACGCCTTCAAGCGGGTGTTCGGCACGGCGCCGGGCAAGTTCCGGCTGGAGCAGCGGGGGAGCTGACCCGCCGTCAGCGGCCTGCCCGCGCCGGTCGCCGCGCACCGGTGTTCCACATCGCGGGAGCCCTTGCCGCGCCCGCCCCGCTGCTCTGACCATTGCCGCCACCACCAGGTGGACGGAGGCGGGGCATGAGCGCGGAAGAGGGCGTCGGCCGCGAGCGCAGGCTCGCGGTGAACGAGGACTGGGCGGCGACGGTCGTCGGACTGGTGCTGCTGGTCCTGGTCCTGGCGGGGGTCGTGCCCGGCTGGCTGGTGCCGTGATGGCGGAAGTCGAGGCGCGGCAGCGGTCCGGGGTGTGGTGGGCGGTCGGCGGGATCGCGGTCGTCGTGGTGCTGGGCGGGCTGACCCGGTACCTGGAGCAGAACGTGCCGGTGTTCACCAAGGGCACCTGGCTCGGCGGGATCGCCAAGAGCGTCGAGTACCCCGTCTACGCGATCCTGCTGGGGCTGCTGGGAAACGCGGTACTGACCGGGCTCGGCTTCCGCGACCGGCTCGCCGCGGGGTTCCGCACGGAGTTCTTCATCAAGACCGGTCTGGTGCTGCTGGGCGCGTCGATCAACTTCGCGGTCATCGTGAAGGCGGCGGGTCCCGCGATCGCCCAGGCCTTCCTGCTGATCACGCTGGTCTTCGGCTTCACGTGGTGGCTGGGCGGCAAGGTCGGCCTGGAACCGAAGCTGCGGGCGCTGCTGTCGTCGGCGGTGTCGATCTGCGGGGTCAGCGCGGCGATCGCGGCGGCGGGCGCGGTGCAGGCCAAGCGCGAGCAGCTCGCCTACACCGCGAGCCTCGTCATCATCTTCGCGCTGCCGTCGATCTTCGTGCTCCCGCTGCTGGTCGACGCGTTCGGGCTGCCGTCGGCAGTCGCGGGCGCGTGGATCGGCGGCAACATCGACACGACGGCGGCGGTGAGCGCGGCCGGCGCGCTGGTCGGTGAGGAGGCGCTGCAGATCGCCACGATCGTGAAGACGACGCAGAACGCGTTGCTCGGCGTGGTCGCGGTGGCGCTGACGGCCTACTTCGCGCTGAAGGTCGAGCGGACCGGCGACGCGAAGGTCAGCGGCCGGGCGCTGTGGGAGCGCTTCCCCAAGTTCGTGCTCGGGTTCCTGGCGGCGTCGGTCATCGCGACGGTGTTCCTGGAGTCCGGCGGCGACAAGGCGGTGATCACGACGGTCAACGACCTGCGCACGTTGTTCCTGATCCTCGCGTTCGTCTCCATCGGCCTGGAGTTCCGGGTCGCGCCGCTGCGCGAGGCCGGGTGGAAGCCGATCGGCGTGTTCGCCAGCGCCACGGTGTTCAACCTGCTGGTCGGCCTGGGCCTCGCCAGCGTCCTGTTCGCCGGCTTCAGCGGGTAGCCGCCGCCCGCACGCCGACGCGCGAGATCTCGATGCACGCCACGTCGCGGACGTACCGGCTCGACCGGGCGTCCCGCGGCGTGACCAGCGTGGGCCGGGTGAGCCTGCGGCCGTTGTAGCGGGTCGCCAGCAACGCCGAGCACGACCCGAACTCCGGGTCGACCTCCGCCCACGACAGCACGACGCGAAAACCGTCCTGCGAGGTCGCGGCCACGACGAAGCTGAGCTTGTCCATCTTGCTGCCTCGTCGACGCGCAGCGCGACCCTCGCGAGCACCTCGTGCAGCGGCACGCCCTGCACGCAGTGGACCTCGCGCACGCGCGTCGTCCGGTATGAGACGTTGACCGGCTCCCGCGCGTGGGCGTCGAGGTGCGCGGTGGAGAAAGTCCATTCGTCGCTGATGTCCCCGGTGACCAGCACCTGGTCGTCGGGGACCGGTGTGCGTGGCGTCGGAACGCGTACGAACGATAGGTCCACGTCCTCCACGGTACGACGCCGGACGACTCTGCAGAAGACGGATTAACCGGATTGCCCGCGTGAGCGCGTCTACGGCGTCCAGATCGGCTTCGATCCGTGAGCACGGCACCAGATCACGATTCGATCCGCAAACGCCGCCCGCTGTTGCATCCGCAGAAGCGGAACCTAGTATGTCAGTCGTGCCGAAT